>JAEDML010000130.1 GCA_016303035.1 Clostridiaceae bacterium
ACACTGCCGCCCGTTGCAAGCGCGGGGTCGACAATAATCACGGGACCTTCGGTAATATTTACCGGCATTTTATAGTAGTAAGTAACGGGCAGAAGGGTCTTCTCATCGCGGTAAAGACCTATGTGTCCTACCCTTGCCGTCGGAGAAAGGCGGCGAAGCCCTTCAACCATACCGAGCCCTGCACGGAGGATAGGAACGATTGTAAAATCTTCGGCAAGTACCGGAGATTTCATATCGGTAAGCGGTGCTTGAATTTCTATATCTTTAGTCTTAAGGTCCTTTAATGCTTCGTAGCCCATAAGCATGGTAAGCTCATCAACGATTTCGCAAAACTCCTTTGAGCCCGTGTTGATATCGCAAAGATGGGTGACCTTGTGCGCTACTAAGGGGTGGTCGCCGAAGCTTGTCAGGTTTTTTGTAAAGTCTTCCATATCAGTCCCTCGTTTTCAACTTTTTTTCAATGATATCATATTTTACCGCCTTTTACAAGTACGGTTAGCAATAAATTTATCTTACCTGCTTAGCGTTGACATAAAAATTTACCCGTGTTATAATTTTAAAAAGCAGGTGTTAGGCGCGGCAAGCCACGCCGAACATAATATAGGCGGCGCTTTGCCGCAGAAAGCCTTCGTTGCCGCTGACGGAGATTTCAAGCCTCTATGTGATGATTATTCAGCGGCGGAACGGAGATTTTTTATGGATAGCAAACATAACCGACTTGAGACAAAGGCTCAGGTGCTTGATGAAGCGGCTGTGGGCAGAGCGCTTATGCGTATTTCTTATGAAATTGTTGAAAAGTGCGCCGATTTATCCGAGCTTGTATTGGTCGGTATCCGCACAAGGGGTGTTCCGATAGCGGAGATAATTGCCGCCAATATTCAAAAAAATCACGATATAGAAATTCCTTTAGGTTCGCTTGATATCACATTTTATCGAGACGACCTTGAAAAAATCGATGAATCACCAAGGCTCAGCGCTACAAAAATCCCTGCCGATATTAACGGCAAGGAGGTTGTGCTGGTTGACGATGTGCTTTACACGGGCCGCACCGTAAGGGCGGCTATCGACGCGCTGTTTTCCTTAGGCAGACCCGGTAAAATCCGCCTTGCGGTTTTGGTTGACCGCGGTCACAGGGAACTGCCGATTCGCCCCGATTATGTGGGTAAAAATATTCCCACCTCGCTTTCCGAGGTTATTAAGGTAAGTATCGGTGCAACCGACGGCAAAACAGGCGTTGATATTTGTAAGGTAATAAAGGATTGAGTATTAGGGGGTACAATATGGCAAAAATTATCGTAAGCGCGTGCCTTATGGGCTGTGACTGCCGCTATAAGGGCGACAACTGTAAAAATAATGAATTGCTTGCGCTTTCAAAAAAGCATACGCTGATTCCCGTTTGTCCCGAGCAGATGGGCGGTCTGCCTACGCCGCGCGACCCGGGCGAAATACAGGGGGAGAAGGTAATCTCAAGCGCCGGCAAGGATATTACATATGAATACAATAAGGGAGCAAAGACTGCACTCTATATTGCGAAAACCGCGGGGGCGGACGCAGCGGTGCTAAAGGCTAACAGTCCGTCCTGCGGAAAGGGCGTTATATATGACGGCACCTTTACAGGCAACAAAATCGCAGGCGACGGCGTTACCGTAAAGCTTTTTAAAGCGGAGGGAATAAAGGTTTTCACCGAAAACGAAATTTCAGAGCTTTCGGAATTTTTAGGCGAATAAAAATATTTTTTCGTCTTTTTAAAAAAATTGTTGACAAAAAACTTTTTAATATGATATAATGCCAATAACAACGCGGCAATCTTTAAATTCGATACAGAGATATCGACAAGATGAATGTGTGGCATGCTTATAGGGCTTATCATATGTTGCATATCAACCTTGTCAATATTGACAAGGTTTTTTTATTGCATTGCCGGGGAAAATAAGGAGGAGTATCAAAATGAAACTCATTTATGACATCGGCGACCGCCCGAAGTTCAGCAAAACCCTGATCTTTGCTTTCCAGCAGATGATCGCAATCATGGCAGCTACGCTGCTCGTTCCGATTCTTATGTCCACCTTTGCTATGGGTGACGGTAAAACCACCCTTAGCTTTGACCCTGCCGCAGCTCTTTTCGGCGCAGGTATCGGAACACTCGTTTACATCCTTTGCACAAAGCGTAAAAGTCCTGTTTTCTTAGGCTCGTCTTTCACCTTCTTAGGCGCTTATGCTTCGGTTATCGGTATGAATTACGGATACTGGGGCGTACTTATCGGAATAGCCTTCGCAGGTCTTGTTTATGTTGTTCTCGCCCTTATCATTAAGCTGGTCGGCTCAAATTGGGTAAACAAGCTTATGCCGGCAGTTATCATCGGACCTATCGTAACCTTAATCGGTCTTTCCCTTTCGGGAACCGCAACCTCCTGGATGTCCGGCAACGGCGGAGAGTCATACAGCCTTTTGACAATTCTTATCGGCGCTGTAACCTTCCTTACAATCGTGCTTGTTTCGGTTAAGGGCTCCAAGACGCTTCGTCTTATCCCCTTCATCATCGGCGTAGGCGCAGGCTATGCTCTCGCCCTTATATTAACACTGATAGGCATCGCCGCAGATGTTCCCTCGCTTCAGATTCTCAGCTTTGACGCTTTCAAGGAAGCCTTCGTTCCCTTCGGCGTTACTTCAATAGTTGATTATCCCAAGTTCACAATATTAAAGGCAATCACCGAGCATCCCGAAGGTGTTTTACCGATTGACGGCGGCGCTCTCGGCAACATTGCAATGACCTTTGTTCCGATTGCGGTAGTTGAGCTTGCACAGCACATCGCAGACCACAAGAACCTGAGCTCCATCATCAACAGGGACCTCATCACCGAGCCCGGACTTGACAAGACCCTTATAGGCGACGGTCTCGGCTCAATAGTAGGCGGTATCTTCGGCGGCGCCGCAAACACAACCTACGGCGAATCAATCGGCTGTGTTGCAATCACCGGAAATGCTTCAATCGTATCGATTGTAACCGCAGGTATCGGCTGTATGCTGCTTTCCTTCATCACACCCTTTGTTGTGATTATCAACTCAATTCCCAAATGCGTAATGGGCGGCGCCTGCGTTGCGCTTTACGGCTTCATTGCGGTATCGGGACTTCAGATGCTTAAAAAGGTTGACCTCGGCAACAATAAGAACCTCTTTGTAGTAAGCGCAATACTTGTTACGGGTATCGGCGGTCTGGCGCTCAACTTCGGCACAAACTCCGCTACAGGCGGTCCGCTTCTCACAATCACCTCGCTTGCTACCGCGCTTATCTTCGGTATCGTTACAAACCTCGTAGTAAACGGCGGCAAGATGGGCACCGGCGAAGAGGAAGCTGACGACGCTATTACAGGCGCTGCGGAAAATATGGGCAAGGTTGAGTTTGAAGATTCAAACAAAAA
>JAEDML010000131.1 GCA_016303035.1 Clostridiaceae bacterium
TCGCAAATTTAGGCAGTGCGGTGCTGGAGCTTGCAACGCCCGTCACAAAACGGTGTTCCCATATGTGGTGCGCTTTAAAGTGGAACCCACAGGAACATACATGGGATTGCCCATGTCACGGCTCAAGGTTCGACAGAGACGGGAATGTCATCGATAATCCGGCAATAAAAAGAGGACTTGTTTGAAATTATTACAGAAGACCGAATATTTAAATTTATCGAAATATTCGGTCTGTTTTTTTGAAGGAAGTTAAAACTTGCAAAAATTTTTATATAAATCACTTGACAAATTATATTTTTAGATGTACAATGTTAACCGTAGAAAAGGAGAGTGTGCCTAAAAATGAAAAAGATGTTATACAGCCTGATGCTTAACGACGATGTGGTTAGAGAAATAGATATCCTTGCACACAGGTCGGGTACAAACCGCTCAAACTTTATCAATCAAATTTTGGCGGATTATGTAAACCTGACTACACCTGAAAAGCGTGTAAACGATATTTTTAAGGCGATTGAAAATTCGGTACTTGAAGCAGGCGAGCTTGTCCCGTTTTTTACTCCTAACAACCTTACAATGTCGCTTAAAAGCTGTCTTGAATATAAATACCGTCCGACCTTAAAGTATGAAGTTGAACTATACCGCGGCGGCGGTTCTTCGATAGGAGAGCTTTCGGTGATTTTCAGAACGCAGTCATCTTCGCTGATTTCAGATATGGCGGATTTTTTCCGTATCTGGAAGTCGGTAGAGGATAGATATTTACCCTCCCGCGGAATTACCGATACCGAGTACGCGCTTTACAGCAATAAATTTGTGCGCAGTATTGCGGTACCCCGTCGCGACTGTACAAGCGATGAGCTTGCAGGTGCTATAAGCGAGTATATAGAGCTTTTTGACAGGCTTGTAAAAGGGTACCTGTCAGGGCGTTTTACCGCAGGTGATATCGACGGAATTTACAGGCAGTTCGCGGACAACCGTTTGATATTGATTTAGCCAAAAACATACGAGATACAAATTGAGACCGCATTGCCGCTGTGCGGATGAGATAATGAATAAAGCGGCGGAACGGAGACTTTGAAATGACTAACAATAACTATACGCAAAAAACGCTTGAAGCGATAAAAACCGCTCAGAACATAGCGTCGGAAAATAAAAATCAGGCGCTTATGCCCGAGCACATACTTTATGCGCTTATTGATCAGGACGGAGGGCTGATTCCGTCCTTACTTGAAAAAACGGGCGTCGACTGCAATGCTGTGCTTTCCGAGCTTGATTCTTTAATTTCCGCAATGCCTAAGGTTGAAAACGGCGAAATGTATCTGGCATCCGATACCGACAAGGTACTCCGCAGTGCGGAAAAGACGGCAAAAAAGATGGGCGACGAATATATATCGGTAGAGCATATTATGCTCGGTATTTTTGATAATCCCACACCTGAAATACGCCGAATATTCAATAATCACGGCATTACAAAGAATGCCTTTGCAGGGGAGCTTTCCAAGGTAAAAACACATCCCGTTACAAGCGATGACCCCGAGAGCACCTATGACGCACTTTCAAAATACGGCTGTGACCTTGTAAAACGGGCCAGAGAAAACGAGCTTGACCCCGTAATAGGAAGGGATATAGAAATCAGGAATGTCATCCGTATTCTTTCAAGAAAGACCAAAAACAACCCTGTGCTGATAGGCGAGCCGGGCGTAGGTAAAACCGCGATTGCAGAAGGGCTGGCACAGCGAATCGTGCGCGGGGATGTACCTGACGGACTCAAAGATAAAACCGTTTTCAGCCTTGATATGGGCGCGCTTATTGCGGGTGCAAAATACCGCGGCGAGTTTGAAGAAAGGCTTAAGGCGGTGTTGGAGGAAATTAAGAATTCCGAAGGCAGAATACTGCTCTTTATAGATGAGCTTCACACCATAGTAGGCGCCGGAAAAACCGAGGGCAGTATGGACGCCGGCAACCTTTTAAAGCCTATGCTTGCCCGCGGAGAGTTACACTGCATAGGCGCCACAACGCTTGACGAATATCGAAAATATATCGAAAAGGACGCGGCTCTTGAACGCCGTTTCCAGCCTGTAACGGTTGATGAGCCTACGGTGGAGGATACCGTTTCTATTTTAAGAGGACTCAAAGAGCGCTATGAGGTTTTCCACGGCGTGCGTATTCACGACAGCGCGCTTGTGGCCGCCGCTACCCTTTCAAACCGCTATATTACCGACCGCTTTTTGCCGGATAAGGCTATCGACCTTGTAGATGAAGCCTGCGCTTCAATACGCACCGAAATGGATTCAATGCCGGCAGAAATGGACGATGTACGGCGCAAGATAATGCAGCTTGAAATTGAGGAAATGGCGCTTAAAAAGGAGACCGACCGCCTTTCTAAGGACAGGCTTGAAAAGCTAACCGCCGAGCTTGCCGACAGCAAGGATAAATTTAACGCCATGAAATCGCGCTGGGAAGCCGAAAAGCAGGGCGTGGATGAGGTTAAATCCCTTCGCGCTCAGATAGAAAAAATGCATTCCGATATTGAAAACGCGCAGGTGGCTTATGAATATGAAAAGGCGGCACGGCTTAAATATTCCGAACTGCCCGCCCTTGAAAAGAGACTTAATGAAGCCGAAAGCCGCCGCGAAAAGAATTCCCAAAACGCCATTATGCACGATACCGTAACCGAGGAGGAGATTGCCGCAATTGTTGCAAAATGGACCGGCATACCGGTTTCAAAGCTTATGGAGGGCGAGCGCGAAAAGCTGCTGCACCTTGACAGCATTATCCATAAGCGCGTCGTAGGTCAGGATGAAGCGGTGACAAAGGTGACCGAGGCTATCCAGCGTTCGCGCGCGGGAATTTCCGACCCGAACAGACCGATAGGCAGTTTTCTGTTCTTGGGTCCGACGGGCGTCGGCAAAACCGAGCTTGCAAAATCGCTTGCGGAGTGCCTGTTTGACGACGAGCACAGTATGGTTAGAATAGACATGACCGAGTATATGGAAAAATTCTCGGTGTCCCGTCTTATAGGAGCGCCTCCAGGATATGTCGGTTATGACGAGGGCGGTCAGCTTACCGAGGCGGTCAGGAGAAGACCCTATTCGGTAGTGCTTTTTGATGAAATCGAAAAGGCGCATCCCGATGTTTTCAATATTCTTCTGCAAATACTTGACGACGGCAGAATTACCGACAGTCAGGGCAGAACGGTTGACTTTAAGAATACCATTATAATTCTCACCTCAAATTTAGGCAGTCAGAGCCTGCTTGAGGGTATAGGAGACAACGGTGAAATTTCAGATGAGGCGCGTAATGAAGTAATGACCGAGCTTAAACACAGCTTCCGTCCCGAGCTTTTAAACCGTCTTGACGAAATAATTTTCTTCAAGCCGCTTACAAAGGAAAATCTTAACGGAATTAT
>JAEDML010000132.1 GCA_016303035.1 Clostridiaceae bacterium
GACTGATTTTAATCCCTGCTTAAAGGCAAGACCTTTTTAAGCGGGGATTTTTATTGTATCAAGAAAACCTGTGGGTATAAATGCCCACAGGTTTTACTTTATATTCTAATCGGAATTTTACCTAAAAACGGTTTATCACCGTAAATTCCGTCAACCGCGTCTGCAAGGCATCTTTCATCGGGATAGGTATGTATAACAGTTTCGGCAGTTGGGAAATATTCAGTTATGTAGTGCGGCGTTCCTATTACCATAACAACGGTTTTGTCGTTATCAAAACGCTGAGCCGAATGAAGATTGACAAGCTCTCTTCCGGGCATTGGAAGCGCAGAGCTTGAAAAAGCGCAGTAAACTATAAGGTCATAGTCTCGGTCAATCTCCCCTGCCTCAAAGTCTTCAAGATAAACGTCCCATTCCTTTTTGATCTCGGTTTCGGCGCCGTGTTCCCTGAACTTTTCGGCGATAAATTCCGAAAGTTTATCGGCTCCGTCTCTTGTAGAAAGAAAAATTTCGGTTGAGGTTATTATTCTTACCTTCTTTATTTCCTTTGCCTTAACCGGAATTACATTAAGACTGTTGTTTGCAAGTGTAGAGCTCGACGCCGCAAGCTTCTCGGCAACGCCCCTTGAAAAAGCGGATTTTGTTTCGTCCTCTATCGGCGCAAAACCAAACGGCTCAAGCTTTGATTTTAAGAAGGCTATACGTTCTATTGCGTCGTCAAGCCTTGACATCGGTATTTCGCCGCTTTCGATACCCTGTTCAATGAGGTCGGCGGTTTCCTCACGCGGCCAGAGCATCATATCAAGCCCCGCCTTAAAGGCTTCAACTTCCGCCTGCCTTCTCGGGTATTTCCAGCGTACAAAACCACCCATATCCATAGCGTCGGTAAGCGCAACGCCCTTAAAGCCAAGTGTTTCTTTAAGCAGGTGCATAACGTCCCTTGACAGTGTAGCAGGCGGATAAACACCGTTTTCCGCGTCATTTTGAAAAGCCGGGACAGATATATGGCCTACCATAACGGCAGAAAGTCCCGCGCTGAATACCGCCTTATAAACCTTTCCGAAGGTATTCATCCATTCCTCTTTTGACAGATTATTTACAGAGCCTACTATATGCTGATTTCTGACGTCACAGCCGTCTCCCGGGAAGTGCTTGCCGGTAGTTAACATTCCGTTTTCCTGAAAGCCGCGTATCTCTTCTGACAGCATTTCGGCGGCAATATCAGGGTCATCGGTAATACTTCTGGTCCTTACAATCTCGTTATATCTGTTTATTATAAGATCGCATACCGGAGCGAACGCCCAGTTAACGCCGACGCTCGTACACTCCTTGGCTATTGCCTTTCCGTAATCGTAGGCAAGCGCCTTATCCCCCGCCGAGCCCAACGCCATACAGGGCGGAAGGGTTGTAAATTCGTCCGACAGAAATTTTGAACTTGTTTCGGAATCGGCGGCAACAAGCAGCGGAACTTTTGAATACTTTTGGTATTCCGAAACCGCCTCACGTATTTTATCCACCGTAAAAGTCTTATCGTAAATCATCTCATTGCAGATGAATACGCCCCCGACAGGATACTTCTCCATAAAGTTCTTAATACTGCCGTACTGCTTTATGTGCTTTACGGGGTTGGCCTTTACAACCATCATTTGGCACACCTTTTCATGCAGGGTGAGATTTTTCAAATCCATAACTAAATTCTCCTTGTTATTATGTATTTAATTATTTTTTCCGACTCTGTCGGGGTAATTAAAGATTTTAAACCGCATTACTAAGAGGCAAAGCGGATTTAATTATTTTTTCGGAATTAGCCTTACCCTTGAAAATCAAAACCGCTACAAAAATAAAGGTTATTATCTCGGCAATCGGGAAAGCGTAAATTGCATATAATCCCCCGAAATTTTTAAGTATTAAACCTCCGCCGAGCGTCAGCACCGTCTGAACAACCAGTGCCGCCATTCCTACCCTGCCGTTACCGAGCGCAACACTTAAATTGCATATAATGGTAACCAGGCTCATAGGCAAAACATAAAGGGAAAGAATTCTGAATATGTACGCAGCGTCCGAAATCAGCGCCTTTGGGCAGTTGAAAACATTAAGACATTGCTCTGCAAAGATTAAATAAAATGCGGTAAATACGGCGCCTACTATGAAGGTATAGGCTAACGACTGCTTCACCGTTTTTCTGACCCTTTCGGGGTGGTTCTTAGATGTATTATAACCGACAACCGGAAGAAGTGACGAGCATAACAATAGGTTTTGGTTAATGCAGTTCCAATTATAGAAAATGCCCATAACCGTAATATACTGCTCAGAAAGGAGTCTTACTATCATATTATAACCCGATACAAGGATAGTTGCAAGCCCCTGTTGCAAGGAAATCGGTACTGCCATGTTTGCCGTTTCTCTCAAACATTCCATAGAAAAGCGGCTTTTTAAAAAGTCTGCGTAACCTACGCTTTTCAACAGATGAATGTTATAAAGCAAGCCTGCCGAGGCAATTATTGCAGATGTGCAGGGTATACCGTACAGCCCCATACGGGGCGCGCCGAGGCGACCGTAAATAAATATAATGTTAAGCGCTATTGTAGTAGGTATTGAAAACAGGCTGAACAAGGATGTTTCAACAATTTTACCCAGTCCCTGAAGCAGTTGTGAAAAATATGTAGAAAAAGCTGAAATGCAGTTTGGTATGAGACTTAAATAAATTAAATATATACTGCTTTTTATGATAAATTTATTTTGCGAATAAAGCCTTACAAACGGACGTGCCGCAACAATGCAAAACAGTATATACAGCAAAAGCATCATAGCGGTAAATAAAAATCCGTTAAAAATTACCGTATTTATTTTTTCTTTATCACCGAAGTTGCGTGCTGCAAGCGAGGCAGACGCGGAGCGAACTCCTACCATAAACACCGCCGACATAGACGCTGTAACAGGCAACGCAATTGTATAAGCCGTAAGATAATCTATATTCATACCGGCAATAATTGCACCCGAAAAGAACCCCACAATAGTGTTTATTACATTAACGGAAACGGCAGGAACCGACATTTTAAAAAGCAATTTCCCGACCCGGTCGGTTTCCATTTGAAAATTCTTGGCTGCAAATTTTAACATACCGCTCACCTCACGCATATTTTAATAACCTTCAACGCATAAATCAAGCCGAAAAATTGCTTATGTTTTTATAAAAATTGCGGTCTTTCGATAAAACAGATGCAGATAAAGCTTTTTAAAAATGAAAAAAGCATATCCTAAATAAGCGAAATTTACGGGTTTTGCGACCGTTTTTACTTTTCACGCCGTTTTAAACAGCTTTTCGGAGAAACCCCCGCGCAGTACCGAAAACGCCTTAAAATAAACTAAAGCACAAATATCTGCACATATTT
>JAEDML010000133.1 GCA_016303035.1 Clostridiaceae bacterium
ATATACGGTTTTTTCATTTTATCCTCCGAAAATTTAAATCGCCGCAAATTCACTGCCCTCATGTTTAAGATACTTTTGTATCATAATAACGCTTCCGAGCGCACCTGCAAATAAACCGATACCTATAAACACCGCAAGTAAAATCAATGCTACATCGCCGTATTTAACAATATCGGTAGTACCGAGTGTTGTAATAATAGTCTCGGTAGCTACACGGTAACAGAAATATAAAAGCCCCTCCGCAATCAAAGCAGATATAACGCCTATCAGCATTCCCTCAACGACAAAGGGTATCCGCACAAACGAATCGGTAGCGCCGACAGCCTTCATAATACTTATTTCAAGCTTACGGTTGTACATAGTAACCCTTATGGTATTAGAAACAATTACAAGCGCAATAATGAGCAGTATTGCAATTATCCAAACGCCTGCGACCGATACGCCGCGTTTTATGGCGGATATCTTATCGGCAAGATCGCTCTGTGACTGGATAACATCAACTCCGTCAAGCTTTTGTATTTCAGCAAGAGTATCGTCAAAATACTCCATTTCCTTCATTTTAACCTTTGCTGCACAGGACATTGGATTACCGTATTCATCATCAAGGAATGTAAAATAATCCTCCTGCCCTTCAAGCATTGATTGCTTTACCGACTCGAGTCCCTGCTCGCTTGAAACAAATTCAACCGACGCAACATTATCGAGCTTAGATATTTTATCGCAAAGAGCCTTTGCTTCTTCATCATTGTGTATTACATAATCGCTTTGTGCTATTCCGTTTGCGTCCTTTTCCTCCGAAGACTGTTCAGAGGAAGCATCATCAGAGCCTGTCTCTTTTTCTCCGTAAAGCGCCCAGTTATAGTCCTTCATATAAACCATAACAACATTTTGCTGTTCGAGATTACCGATAGCTTTGTTTACATTTTCGGAAATAAGCAACGCCAATCCGATTATAACCATACACGCTACCAAAACGCCGACAGATGCCAGCGTCATCAAGCGGTTAGCCCAAGTATTTTTAACTCCCTCTCCAACGAGGTACTTTACACTTCCTATCTTCATCAGAAACTACCTCCGGCATTGTCAGCAACAATCTTTCCGGCGTCAAGCATTATGACTCTGTGCTGGAAATCCCTTACGAGATTATGGTCATGCGTTACCATTAAAATAGTGGTGCCGCGTTTATTTATCTCGGTAAGCAGGGAGACAATTTCATATGACATATTCGGGTCAACATTTCCGGTAGGCTCGTCCGCTATTATAAGATCCGGCGAATTTACAAGCGCGCGGGCAAGACCGACGCGTTGCTGCTCTCCTCCCGAAAGCTGTGACGGCATTGAACGCGCCTTATCGCCGAGGCCCACCTTGCTGAGAGCCTTTGAAACCTCGCGCCGTATTTCTCTGCCCGAAGCCCCTACTACATACATCGCAAAGGCGACATTCTGAAAGACATTCATTGTGGGAATAAGTCTGAAATCCTGAAATACTATACCCATAGTACGGCGAAGCATTGGAACCTGGCGGCGCGGCATTTTTGTAAGGTCGAATCCGTTTACTACAATCTTACCGGTGTTTGCCTTTTCTTCTCGCATTATCAGCTTCATAAAGGTGCTTTTTCCTGCGCCCGAGGAACCGACAACAAAGACAAACTCACCGTTATTTATCTTTATATTTACATCTTCGAGCGCGTGGGTTCCGCTCGGGTATGTTTTTGAAACACCGCTGAATTCAATTATCGTATCATTGAACTTAGGGTTTTCCTGCCTGCTTATTACTTCTTCCATTTAACAGATTTTCACTCTTTCGATCAATACTTAATAGGATTGCTCTTCAAATACTTATTAACCATTAAAGCAATCTTAAAAATAATAGCGTGGTCAAACTCGCGAAGATCAAGGCCGGTAATCTTTTTGATTTTTTCAAGTCTGTAAACCAAAGTATTTCTGTGTACAAAAAGCTTTCTGGAGGTTTCCGACACATTAAGGTTATTTTCAAAGAAACGCTGAATTGTAAAAAGCGTTTCCTGATCAAGGCTTTCAATTGAACCGCGTTTGAAGACTTCCTTTAAAAATGTTTCGCACAGGGTGGTCGGCAGCTGATATATAAGCCTTGCGATACCGAGATTATCATAAGAAATGATAGTCTTTTCGGTATCAAATACCTTTCCGACTTCAAGCGCAGCCTGAGCCTCTTTAAACGAACGCGCAAGATCCTTAAGATTATCTACCGTTGTTCCGATTCCGATGACTACATGTATGTAAAACTCACCGGAGATAGTGTCTGCAATGGTGGAAGCAAGCTTCTCGATGGTCTTTGAATTGATATCCGACTTTGTCTCTTTCACAAGCGCAATATCGGTTTCGTTAATATTTATAACGAAATCCTTTGATTTATCGGGGAAAAGATTCTGTACAACATCATAAATAGAAACATCGTGCGTTTCCGAAGCGCGGATAAGTATAACAGTACGCGAAACATCGCTGTTAAAATACAACTCGCGTGCTTTAAGGTAAATATCACCGGGAAGAATATTATCAAGTATAATATTCTTTATAAAATTGGAACGGTCATACTTCTCATCGTAATAGAATTTAATACTGGAAAAGGATACCGCCAGCACCTCGGCATACTTCGAGGCAATAATATCGTTTCCTTCAACAAAAACAATATAATTTGCACCCTGCGTTGAACCCATAGATTTGAAGGTAAAGCCATCGGCAACAAATACCTCTGCAGTATTAACCGAAACCTCGTCAAAGCTTTCGCCTATTTTGCCGAGCTCACTGCAGGCAATAACGGTCATACTTTCATCAATTACACCGAAGGTGCGGTCAATAGCATCCTTCATCTGGTGTATTACTCCCTGGAAAAGACGGTTAGACATTATTTAAACACATCCTTAAATTTTAAATTAAAATAATACGCTTATATTGTACACAAAAACGCGCTACATTGCAAGTGATATATTAAAAAATACATAAAAAAGTTACAAAGTAATTACAAATATTAAAATTTATAATTTTTAAATATTTTTCTTGATTATCAACAAGCGCTGTGATATAATAATTTGCGTTGTCAGGTTTTATCCTGAATTTTCTTTCACTTGCGCTGATAGCTCAGCTGGATAGAGCATCTGCCTTCTAAGCAGAGGGTCGGGGGTTCGAGTCCCTTTCAGCGCGCCAATCTTTATCGGGGATAACATTATTTTTCAGTTATCCCCGACTTTTTTATACCTTTTACCAATCGCGCCGCGCTCCGCTTGCTCTCTTGGAAGGGACTCTCGCTTTTAAAACAGTCCCCCGGACTGTTTTAAACAACGCTCGTCTTTCAGCGCGCCAATCTTTATCGGGGATAACATTATTTTTCAGTTATCCCCGAC
>JAEDML010000005.1 GCA_016303035.1 Clostridiaceae bacterium
GGCGCAGAGCTTGCCCAAAGCGATGAAATCAAAAAAGCCTATTTGGGCGGTTAAATGCAGATTGCAAAATTAAATATATACAGAAATACAGTCACGGAAAACAAAATTTCCGTGACTGTATTTTGCTATTAACCGGATAAAAATATTTCTATTTAAAATAAGCTACTGCGCTTTCAAACAGACCCATATCGTAGTTACCGGGGACGTTTTTGTAAAGACTGTTGCCTACGCGCTCGGAATGTCCCATCTTTCCGAGTACCCGTCCGTCAGGCGAAACAATACCCTCTACCGCCCATGCCGAGTTGTTGGGATTAAAACGTATATCATCGGTCGGAATACCGTCCATATCGACATACTGAGTGATTATCTGCCCGTTTTGAGCAAGTTTTTCAAGCAGTTTTCCGCTTGCAGTAAAGCGACCCTCACCGTGGGAGATAGGTACTGTATAAATTTCGCCCACCTTAGCTTTTGAAAGCCACGGAGAATTTACCGAAGCTACCCTTGTGCGAACTAATTTTGACTGGTGACGCCCGATAGTGTTATATGTAAGAGTCGGGCAATCGGCGTCGGTATCTATAATCTCGCCGAAGGGCACAAGTCCCAGCTTTATAAGCGCCTGGAAGCCGTTGCAGATACCGCACATAAGTCCGTCTCTCTGCTTTAAAAGCGTGCTGACCTGCTCCTTAACCGCGGGACTGCGGAAGAAAGCGGTAATAAATTTGCCTGAGCCGTCAGGCTCATCGCCGCCTGAAAATCCGCCGGGAATAAAGACAATCTGCGACTGTTTAAGTTTTTTTGCAAAATTTTCGGTAGATTCCGAAATATCCGCCGCGGTAAGATTGCGTATAACGAATATTTCAGCCTCTGCGCCGGCGCGCTCAACCGCGCGGGCAGAATCATATTCGCAGTTGGTTCCGGGGAATACCGGAATTAACACCCTCGGTTTTGCCGTGTGTACAGAGGGTGAAACAGCATATCTCTCGGTATAGCTTACGGTAGGAATTTTTGCCCCTATAGAAGAAATATTGCACGGATAAACCGATTCAAGCTTATCTTCGTAGACCTTTAACAGCGATTCAAGCGGAATAATCTCCTTGCCGTAGGTTATTTCAGGACTGCTTATGGTAGTTCCGACCGTAATACCTATATCCTCTTCACGGTCAAGCTCCAGCAAAAATCCGCCGTAGCAATAATCAAAAATATCGTTTAGACTGAGGTCGGTGTTAAATACAAAGCCTACCGTATTGCCGATAGCCATTTTAAATACCGCCTCGGCAATTCCGCCCATACCTAAGGTATAGCAGGCGCGGCAGACTCCGCTTTCAACAAGACTGCGTACCTGTTTAAATATGCCGATAAGCGATTCGGTAATCGGAAGCTGATTACCGTCATAATCGGGCTTTAATAAAACAACGCGGTGTCCCGACTCTTTGAATTCAGGAGAAATTACATTCTTACAGCTTTCAGTCGTCACGGCAAAGGAAACAAGGGTCGGCGGTACATCGAGCTTTTCAAAGGAGCCGCTCATCGAATCCTTACCGCCGATTGCGGCAATTCCCAGCTCCTTTTGAGCACGGAACGCACCGAGTAATGCCGCAAAGGGCTTCCCCCAGCGCGAAGCGTCCTTGCCGGGCTTTTCAAAATACTCCTGAAAAGTAAGATAAACCTCGTCAAAGGAGGCACCCGAGGCAATCAGCTTGCAGACCGATTCAACAACCGCTAAATACGCGCCGTGGAACGGACTTTGTTCGGTAATAAGCGGATTATATCCGTAAGCCATAAGCGAGCAGGTGTCGGTCTCTCCCTTTTCAAGCGATATTTTATGAGCCATAGCCTGAATGGGGGTAAGCTGATTTTTGCCGCCGAACGGCATAAGCAGCGTACCTGCGCCTATGGTTGAATCAAAACGCTCGCTTAAGCCTTTCTTTGAGCATATGTTCAAATTTCCTGCAAGTTCCCTGTAGCCCTCGGTAAAATCGGTAGGAACGGTTTTACTGTACCCTGACGCCGCCGCAGGCGCAACATCGGTATGCTTTTCGGCACCGTTGGAATTTAAAAATTCCCTTGAAATGTTAACAATTGTTTTTCCGTTCCAATTCATTACAAGGCGCGGCTCTTCGGTAATGCGGGCGACCTGTGCGGTTTCAAGATTTTCAATAGAAGCAAGCCTCATAAAGGCTTCGGCGTCCTCAGGCGCCACCACAACCGCCATACGCTCCTGTGATTCGCTTATTGCAATCTCTGTGCCGTCTAATCCGTCATATTTGCGCGGCACCGCGTTTAAATCAATAACCAAACCGTCGGCAAGCTCGCCTATCGCGACCGAAACGCCGCCCGCGCCGAAATCATTACAGCGCTTAATAAGCCTTGATGCCTCGGGATTTCGGAAAAGCCGCTGCAGCTTGCGTTCTTCGGGCGCATTTCCCTTTTGCACTTCAGCCCCGCAGCTTTCAAGCGATTGAAGATTGTGTGATTTAGATGAACCCGTAGCGCCGCCGCAACCGTCTCTGCCGGTGCGTCCGCCGAGCAGAATAACAATATCACCGGGGCAAGGACACTCACGCCTTACATTTTTTGCAGGCGCCGCCGCTATTACCGCGCCGATTTCCATACGCTTTGCGGCGTAGCCTTCGTGATAAATTTCATCAACCAAACCGGTTGCCAGCCCTATCTGATTTCCGTATGAACTATAACCTGCCGCAGCCGTGGTAACAATTTTCTTTTGCGGCAGCTTGCCCTTTAGGGTCTTGTTTACAGGGCGAAGCGGATTTGCGGCGCCCGTAACCCTCATAGCGCCGTAAACATAGGCTCTGCCCGACAGCGGATCGCGTATTGCGCCGCCTATACAGGTAGCCGCGCCGCCGAACGGCTCTATTTCGGTCGGATGATTGTGCGTTTCGTTTTTAAACAGTAAAAGCCAATCCTCATTTTTGCCGTTCACATCTACCTTGATTTTTACGGTGCAGGCGTTGATTTCCTCCGATTCATCAAGGTGTTCGAGCTTGCCCTGCTTTTTGAGATATTTTACGGCAACCGTCGCAAGGTTCATTAAATTTATCGGTTTTTTAATTCCTAATTCCCTGCGTACCGAAAGATACTCCTGATAAGCACTCTCTAACAGCTCATCCTCAAAAACAGCATTGTCAATAGTAGTTAAAAATGTGGTGTGGCGGCAATGATCCGACCAGTAGGTGTCTATCATACGAATCTCGGTAATGGTGGGATCTCGTTTTTCGGAAGCAAAATAGCTCTGACAAAACGCGATATCGTCGGTATCCATTGCAAGACCGTATTTTACGGTAAAGTCCTCCAAGCCCTTTTTATCAAGCTTTAAAAATCCGTGTAAAGTTTGCACTTCGGTCGGAATATCGTAATCAAGCGCAAGGGTTTCGGGCTTATCCAAAGACGCCTCTCTTGCTTCGACAGGATTTATCACATATTTTTTTATGCGGTTTATATCCTCCTCAGAAAGGCCGCCGTACAAAGCGTACACCTTTGCGGTCCTGACTAAGGGACGCTCTCCCTTAGAGATAATCTGAATACACTGCGCCGCGGAATCCGCGCGCTGGTCGAATTGCCCCGGCAAATATTCCACCGCAAATACCGCCGCCGCGGTAGAATCACTGAACTGACTGTATACATCATCAAGCTGGGGTTCGGAAAACACCTCGCCGACGCTTTCTTCAAACAGTTCTTCTGTAATATTTTCCACATCGTATCTATTAAGTATACGCAGGCTTTCAAGACCGTCTATTTGTAAAAAGGAAGAAATATCGGCCGCAAGCGCGTCGGCTTCCGCCCTCATTCCCTGCTTTTTTTCAACAAAAATTCTGTAAACCATTTACTTCCTCCTATGCCATAAGGGCGCGTTTGCCTATATCCCGACGGCAGTAACCGTTTGAAAACTCCACCGAATCCACTGCTTTATATGCCCTGTTTATTGCCCCTTCAAGCGTATCGGCTACAGCCGTGACTCCCAGCACACGGCCGCCCGAGCTAAGCAGGCAACCTTGGTCGATCTTTGCTCCTGCCACGAAATAATCCACCGACTTTTCGGGCTTAGGAATAACAATCTCAAACCCGCTCTCGTATTTTGCGGGATAACCCTTAGAGGCAAGAATTACACAGCAGGCAGCACCGTTTGAAAAGCGTACCTCTTCTTTACAAAGCCTTTCCTCTGTTACCGACTGCATAATTTCAAAAAGATCGCTTTCAAGCAAGGGCAGCACTACCTGCGTTTCGGGGTCGCCGAAACGGCAGTTGTATTCTATTACCTTTGGCCCTTTTTCGGTAAGCATAAGTCCGAAATACAAGCATCCCTTAAAGGTTCTGCCCTCGGCTCGCATAGCCTCCACTGTCGGCATAAAGATTGTGTTCATACATTCCTCTGCAACCTTGGCATTATAATAGGGATTCGGCGCTACGGTACCCATACCGCCGGTATTAGGACCCTTATCCCCGTCAAGCGCGCGTTTATGGTCCATTGAAGAAACCATGGGAACAAGCGTCTTTCCGTCGGTGAAAGCCAAAACCGAAACCTCGGGTCCTGTTAAAAACTCCTCAATAACTATTCGGCTGCCGCTTTCTCCGAACATTCTGTCTTCCATAATAGACTGAACTGCGGATAAAGCCTCTTCCAAAGTATAGGCTATTATTACGCCTTTGCCGAGAGCCAGGCCGTCAGCCTTAATAACTGTTGGAAGTGGTGCGCTTTTAAGATATTCTATCGCCTCCTTAGGCGAAGTAAACACCTGATAGTCCGCCGTAGGAATATTATACTTTTTCATAAGATTTTTCGCGAAAACCTTACTGCCCTCAATCTCAGCCGCTTTTTTATTGGGTCCGAAGCAGGCTACGCCTATTTCTTCAAGCGCGTCAACCGCTCCGAGAACGAGCGGATCGTCGGGCGCTACCACCGCATAATCAATGTGATTTTTCAAGGCAAAATCACAAATTCCCTTAATATCCTTTGCCCCTATATTCACGCATACGGCGTCTTGTGATATTCCGCCGTTGCCGGGGAGCGCGTAAAGCTTGCTTATTTTAGGACTTTTTTTAAGTAGCTTTATTATAGCATGTTCACGGCCACCGCCGCCGATTACCATAACCTTCATTTGGGTAAAGCTCCCTTCGTTTAATGATGGAACAGTCTTAAACCTGTAAACGCCATTGCGATTCCGTAACGGTCGCATGCCTCGATTACCAGGCTGTCGCGAATTGAACCGCCGGGCTCTGCGATATATGAAACTCCGCTGCGTCTCGCCCTGTCGATATTATCTCCGAACGGGAAAAATGCGTCGCTTCCGAGCGATACGCCCGTAATTCCGGACAGATACTCTTTCTTCTCCTCGCGCGTAAGCGGTTCGGGACGGTGGGTGAAATACTGTTTCCAGACCTCATCTCCCAAAACCTCCTCGCTGTCATCGGAAATATAAACATCTATAACATTATCGCGCTCGGGACGGCCGAGGCTTTCCAAAAACGGAAGTTCAAGCACCTTTTTATGCTGTCTCAAATGCCATATATCAGCCTTATTTCCTGCAAGACGGGTGCAGTGAATACGCGACTGCTGTCCTGCGCCTACGCCTATCGCCTGTCCGTCCTTAGCATAGCACACCGAGTTCGACTGGGTATATTTAAGGGTGATAAGAGAAATAATCAGGTCGCGCACGGCGCTTTCGGGCAATTCTTTGTTAGCGGTAACGATGTTTGAAAGCAGATCGGCGTTAATCTTGGAGTTGTTTCTTCCCTGCTCGAAGGTGATTCCGAAAACCTCCTTTGTTTCAATAGCTTCGGGGACATAATCGGGATCAATTTTAACTATATTGTAATTGCCCTTGCGCTTGCTCTTTAAAATTTCAAGCGCTCCTGCGGTATAGCCCGGAGCTATAATTCCGTCGGACACCTCCCTCTTGATTAAAGAGGCAGTAACCTCGTCACAAACTCCGCTTAGTGCAATCCAGTCCCCGAAAGAGGACATACGGTCGGTTCCTCTGGCTCTTGCGTAGGCAAGCGCTAAGGGAGAATCGTCAAGGCCTTCAATATCTTCTACAAAGCAGGCTTTTTTAAGGCTTTCGGACATAGGCGTGCCGACCGCGGCTGAGGTGGGGCTGACATGCTTAAACGAGGTAGCCGCCGGCATACCGAGCGCCTCGTTAAGCTCCTTTACAAGCTGCCAGCTGTTAAAAGCGTCAAGAAAGTTTATGTATCCCGGGCGGCCGCTCAAAATTTCAATCGGCAACTCGCCGCCGTTTTTCATATATATTTTTGACGGCTTCTGATTAGGGTTACAGCCGTATTTAAGTTCAAATTCTTTCATAATTTACTTCCTTTCTATAAAGAAAAATTGCGGAAATATATCAGAGTTCTCTTCCGTTTATCATTCGGTTTTCAACACTTCCGTTTTTAAGGTCCACAAACCGCACATAAAGCGAAATTCTGTTGTTTTTATTAAGACCGTTCCAGATTTCTTCTGTAAACTCATCAATATCGTCGGGAACCAATACGCGCTCAGGCTCGCCCGTAAATGTGGGAATAGGATTTCCGTTTTCCATATATGTGTGAAGGAAATGACCTACTCCGTCCATAGCCTCATACGCAAAGTTAAAGCGGTTACAGGCGCTTC
Organism: Clostridiaceae bacterium; assembly: GCA_016303035.1. Lineage (GTDB taxonomy): Bacteria > Bacillota > Clostridia > Oscillospirales > Acutalibacteraceae > UBA737. The sequence goes on from JAEDML010000005.1 coordinate 6,626, forward strand.
CCTTTTCATCGGCGCTCTTTAAAATATTCATTTTATATTTAAAGCCGCCGTTTTCAAAGGTAAGCATACCGCTGATTCTCGGTGTAAAGTTAGGCGCGTCAGGCTCGAACCCTCTGGTATCAAGCGCCTCTTCAAAGCTCTTGCCCTGCATTAAATAATCGTAAACCGTATCGGTTTGGTCGCCGTTTGTGACGATAAGATGATTGCCGCATACGCGTATCGGCGAATAGATAATAAGGGACGGGTCCTCAACCTTAGACGCGTCATAAGGATGAATTATGACCTCATCGCCCTGCTCGGTAAAAATGCGGTTTCGGCTGTTTTCACTGCGTCCCATAATAAAATAGGCAACCGCGGCCTTAGTGCCTGTTTTTGTCTTGCCTATTACAATTCCGCGTCCTACATATTCGTTATTTTCAATACGCTCACGCATAGATTTTATTTCATACACATTCATAATTCTTCTCCGTTTCTAAGCTTCCTACATACAAGCTCGGCAGCCGCAGGCAGCAAATGCCATTCCGCCTGCTCCATAACACGCCGCTGTAATATTTCGGGCGTATCGCCCTCCTTAATTTCAACCGCCTTTTGCATAATAATTTTTCCGCCGTCGGGAATTTCGTTTACAAAATGCACCGTAGCGCCCGTAACCTTTACCCCGTAATCCAACGCGGCCTGATGTACTTTTAAACCGTAAAAGCCCTTGCCGCAGAAAGCCGGAATAAGCGACGGATGTACATTTATTATACGGTTATGAAATCTTGCGGTGAAATCGGCGCTTAAAATACACATAAATCCTGCCAAAATAATTAAATCAATACCGTTTTGCTCCAAAAGCTCTGTAATACGCGCTTCAAAGCATTCTTGGTATTCCTGCTTTAAAACCACTTCGCAGGGGATTCCCGCTTTTTTTGCACGCTCAAGAGCAAATGCGTCCGCTCGGTTTGAAATTACCAGAGCTATTTCGCCGCTCATAAGTATCCCGGAGTTCTGAGCGTCAATAAGCGCCTGCAAATTAGTGCCGCCGCCCGAAACCAGCACACATATTTTAATTTTGCTCATAACAGCACTACTCCATCGTCCTGTTTAGCGGTTTCACCGATTATATATGCGTCCGCGCCGTTGTCTCTTAAAATTTGCAGCGCGCGGTCGGCGTCCTCCTTGGCGACGACAACGCTCATTCCCACGCCCATATTAAAGGTATTAAACATATCGCGTTCCGAAATGCCGCCTGCTTTACCGATAAGCTCGAATATAGGAAGCACACGCACAGCGGATTTTTCGATTCTGGCGCCGTAGCCCTGCGGAAGACTGCGCGGAATATTTTCGTAAAAGCCGCCGCCCGTAATGTGGGAAACCGCCTTAACCGTAACCTCATCAAACAGCTTTTTCATAGGCTTTGCGTAAATTTTTGTAGGCATAAGCAGTGTTTCGCCCAATGATTTACCGCCGAGTTCTGCAACGGGTGAAGTAATATCTGCATTTTCAACGTCGAACACACGCCGAACAAGTGAAAATCCGTTTGAATGAACGCCGCTTGAGGGAAGCGCTATAATCACATCGCCCTCGTTCACGGTTTTATTATCAAGAATTTTCTTTTTATCAATAACGCCGACGGCAAAGCCTGCGAGATCGTACTCGTTTTCGGGATAAAAGCCGGGCATTTCAGCCGTTTCTCCGCCTATCAGCGCCGCGCCTGACTGCACGCAGCCCTCGGCTACGCCGCTTACAATCTGTGCTATTTTTTCGGGTTGGTTTTTGCCGCAGGCAATATAATCCAAAAAGAAGAGCGGCTGTGCTCCGCAGCAGATAATATCGTTAACGCACATGGCAACGCAGTCTATACCTACCGTATCATGGCGGTCCATAAGAAACGCGAGCTTAAGCTTGGTTCCGACCCCGTCGGTTCCGCTTACAAAAACCGGCTTTTCCATTCCGCTTAAATCAGGCTCGAACAGACCGCCGAAGCCGCCGATGTCCGAAAGCGCTCCTGCCGTCATCGTTTTAGCGATATGCCCCTTCATCAGCTCTACCGCCTTATAACCAGCCGTAATATCAACGCCTGCCGCCTTATAACTTTCGCTGTAGCTTTTCATTGCTCCTGTTCCTTTCGTTCGGAAATTTTTTGTTCAAACCGATTCTTTTGTGTCTTTTCAGGCACCGCCGTCGGGTAGCTTCCGCTGAAGCATGCCGTGCAATAACAGCCGTCCTTTTTACCGGTCAAGAGACTGACATGCTCAACGCTTAGATAACCTAAGCTGTCCGCTCCGATTATTTCGGCTATTTCTTCAACCGTATGATGACAGGCAATCAAGCCGTCACGGGAATCAATATCAGTACCGTAGTAGCAGGGGTTGAGAAACGGCGGCGCAGAAACGCGCATATGTATTTCCTTGGCTCCTGCGTCACGGAGAAGCTTTACTATTCGTCCGCTTGTGGTGCCGCGTACAATGGAATCGTCTATCAGTACAACCCTTTTGCCCTTTACAACCTCTGAAATGGGGTTAAGCTTAATACGCACCTTGTCCTCCCTTGATTTTTGCCCCGGGGAAATAAAGGTACGGCCTATATATTTGTTCTTTATAAAACCGACTCCGTAGGGAATTCCCGACTGACGGGAATAGCCGATAGCGGCGTCAAGTCCCGAATCGGGCACGCCGATAACAACATCGGCCTGAACAGGATGTTCAAGGGCGAGAAAAGCCCCTGCCCTTACCCTTGCAAGGTGCACCGAGCATCCGTCGATTACGGAATCGGGGCGTGCAAAGTAGATATATTCAAACACGCACATAGACGGTTTAACCCTGTCGCAGTGGTCGGTAATGGAACGCACTCCGTCACGGTCAAATACGAGAATTTCCCCCGGTTTTATATCGCGGATAAAGGTTGCGCTGACAGCGTCCAGCGCACAGCTTTCAGAAGCAACAACATAGCTGCCGTCCTCGGTCTGACCGTAACAAAGCGGTCGAAAACCGTTTTCGTCCCTAACCGCTATAAGCTTGGAGGGAGACATAATTACCAAAGAATATGCGCCCTTTATTTTATCCATAGCGCGGTTTACCGCCTGCTCAATAGACGGAGCGGTAAGCCTTTCCTTTGTAATGATGTAGGAAATTACCTCGGTGTCGCTTGTGGTATGGAAAATAGAGCCCTGCATTTCAAGCTCTCGTCTAAGCTCAAAGGAATTGACAAGATTTCCGTTGTGCGCAAGCGCCATAGAGCCTTTAATATGATTGACCACTATCGGCTGGCAGTTTAGCCGCCCGTCGGTTCCCGTAGTACCGTACCGAACATGGCCTACGGCTATGTTACCCTCACCGAGGCGGTCCATAACCTCTGGTGTGACAACATCGTTAATCAAGCCCGTATCTTTATATGATGTAAAAAGTCCGTCATCGTTTACAACAATTCCGCAGCTTTCCTGTCCTCGGTGCTGAAGGGCGTACAGCCCGTAATACACGCTTGAAGCAACATCGCGCTTTTCAGGGGCGAAAATCCCGAAAACTCCGCATTCTTCGTTTATTTTATTCATTTTACTCTCCCAGTAAGCGCTTTAATATTTCCTGATAGGCGTCCTCAACTCCGCCCAAATCACGGCGGAAACGGTCTTTATCAAGTTTTTCTCCCGTTACAGTATCCCAAAAACGGCAGGTATCGGGCGAAATTTCGTCCGCCAGCACAATTTCGCCGTCGACTGTTTTTCCGAACTCAAGCTTAAAGTCAATCAATTCAATATTGCAGTCCTTGAGATAATCGCCTAAAATACGGTTGATTTTAAGCGAATACTCCGAAATCAGGTCAAGCTCCTGCTCCGTGCAATAATTCATTGCAAGAATATGATAACGGTTTACCATCGGGTCGCCTAAAGCGTCGTCCTTATAGCAGAATTCCAAAACCGGACGGCTGAGCTTAACACCCTCATCAAGACCGAGTCGCTTTGAAAGCGAGCCTGCGGCAATATTTCTTACTATAACCTCAAGCGGAATAATAGAAACCTTTTTTACAACGGTTTCGCGGTCATTTATTTCCTCAATAAAGTGGGTGGGAATTCCCTTTTCCGATAACATTTTCATCAGGTAGTTGGTTACGCGATTATTTATCGCTCCCTTTCCGAGAATGGTACCCTTTTTAAGTCCGTTAAAGGCGGTCGCATCATCCTTATAGGATACGATAACCAAACCGTCGTTATCGGTTGCAAATACCTTTTTTGCCTTGCCTTCATACATAAGTTCTGTTTTTTTCATTTTACTTCCTCCTGTTTTTTTATAAGAAAGATAATTATCTTATAACGCGAAAGAGCGATCAGACCGACTGCTGCCGGCCGAATCGCTCAGATATTTCTCTATCCTTTTCAAGGACAGTCTCCGCGGCTTTTTTTCTTTCGGAAATAAGCCTTGCGCTTAAATCGGCGTCGCTTACCGCAAGAATCTGCACCGCAAGAAGGGCGGCGTTTGCGGCGCCGTCAATCGCAACGGCGGCTACCGGAATACCTGCCGGCATCTGTACCGTTGAAAGCAGTGCGTCCATCCCCTCCAATGCCGAAGCCTTGATTGGAATTCCTATAACCGGAAGCACGGTATTTGCGGCAATAGCTCCTGCAAGATGCGCGGCCTTGCCTGCCGCGGCTATTATAACCCCGAATCCGTTATCAATAGCACTGCGGGCAAAATCACCTGCCTGCTCAGGCGTACGGTGAGCCGAAAACACATGAACCTCAAAAGGCACCCCGTAATCGGAAAGTATGTCCGCCGCTTTGCTTACCACCGGCAAATCACTGTCGCTTCCCATAATAATTGCTGCTTTTTTCATTTTGTTTCCTCCTATCGGAATTTAAAGGGATTTCAATATTTAGACATACTATAACCGTTATGACAAAAGGGCAGTCTTATCCCAATAGGTAAATAAGACTGCCCAGACGGTCGGCTGATAACTTTCCTTGTTCCATCGTGGTATCCCACTAATTCCGTCAGTCACAAGGAAATTCTGAAAGTTTTTATACGAAAATCAAGAATACTTTATAAGACAACTATATTCTTAATTTCTATATATAGTATATCATATTTAATTTGCAATGTCAATTATTTTGGTTGGCTTGATTTTCTCACTAATTTCCTTAGTAATCCTATTTCTTGATATAAAAAACTACCAAAATACTTCCATAAAAAGTAGAAAAGTATTTTGGTAGTTGATTCTTTTGTTTCTTTTAAAAATTTATGTTTGTCTTAAAAATGCATACTCTTCGACTATTAAATTTCAAAAAGATGTAATCTCTCATAAACGCTTCTGCGCTGTTTGGCAATAGGCGCCATCTTTAAAATAGATTTTCGCTTGCCTGTAACCATCCTGCCGATATACAGTATTACCCGCCAAGTATCCAAGAACGGATATAGAAGTACAAATTTCTTCACAACAGGATATCTTGCAGAGGTAGAATGATGAAGCGTCAAGAATAGATTTTCAATACTCCCCCGCTGTGTTCCGCACTTTCCGTGCTCGGATATCATCATTCCGCTTTTTGACCTTACAATGTCTTTCCTGCCGAAGTTTCCGCCTATTAGTATATCCTGCATAAGTTCGTCGCATAGCTGTTCGTCGGCGTCTTCTGCCCAATTAGGACAGTGTATATGAAAATACTTTGCGGATAGCTTTGTAATTACCTTTGCATAGGTTAAGAGCCCTACCCTTTCAAACAAATCAAGCAGTTCTTTCCAAAAGCCGTCCTTTGCGGTCTTCTGTACATAGCACGCCCAGTCGCAGATATGTCTTAATCCTACACCCTCGCTCAGCATATGGTGCTGCATATGAAGAAGTATTATAAGCCCGTGGTACATGTCTTCGGGTGCCGGAAAGCTCCAGCCGTCAAATTCCGCAGTCCTTCGGTGCTCCGCCGCGCCCTTCATAAAATCTCGGATTATTTCGCCCGGCTTTCCGTAGGGTATTCCCGAAATTTCAAAGTGCATTTCAAGGTGCGCGTTTTCCTTTGTGAAAACAACGTGGCAGATATGCTCCTTATTCCAATTCTTATATCCGCTGTTTTCAAGCAACCTTTCTATTTCCTCCCTCTGCCCGGGGTCTATAAGAAAGTCTATATCTCCAAAGCAGCGCTCGTGCGGTTTCGGATAGTATGAGGCTGCCGACATTCCCTTTAATATAAAGTAGGGTCTGTCCCCCATAAGCTGACCCAACTGCTGCTCGTTATATGCCGTTACGACATTAGCAACATGCGCGCAGGTCATAACATCCTTCCACTTTTCGTAATTAGATATATACTCTTTATATTTTGCGGCCGCCTCTGCCGCCATCAGCGGTACTGCCTGCGCTCTTGCTTCTTTCAGCACACCGTTCCAGTTTACCGCTTTTAAATCTTCTTTGCTTATCTCGGATTCCCCTGTAATCTCGCCCGAAAGCAGTTCAAGGAGCACCCTTTGTTCAAGTGCTATTTTACTCAAAATTTTCTCCAAACCATTCTGTCTACCACTCCTGTATAGGACTGGATTAGCTTTACTACCTTACTTGATACATTTTCATCCGTGTAATCGGGTACGGGTATTCCGTAATCCCCTTTTTTGTTCATTGAAACTGCGGTATCCACCGCCTGAAGCAGATTCTTTTCATCTATCCCCGCAAGCACAAAACAGGCTTTGTCAAGCGCCTCGGGCCTTTCGGTCGAGGTGCGTATGCAGACCGCAGGAAAAGGCTTTTCTATACTTGTAAAGAAGCTGCTTTCCTCAGGCAATGTTCCGCTGTCGGACACTACGCAAAATGCGTTCATCTGCAGGCAGTTATAGTCATGAAAACCGAGAGGTTCATGCTGAATTACCCTCTTATCCAGATTAAAGCCGCTTTGTTCAAGTCTTTTCTTAGAGCGCGGATGACAGGAATACAGTATAGGCATATCATACCGTTCCGCCATTTTATTGATTGCGCCAAACAGTGATAAAAAGTTTTTATCGGTGTCTATATTCTCTTCCCTATGTGCAGATAAAAGAATATATCTCCCCTTTTGGAGTCCTAATCTGTTATGTATATCGCTTTCTTCTATTTCCTTTAAATTTTCGTGCAGTACCTCTGCCATAGGCGAGCCTGTTACATAGGTGCGTTCTTTTGGTAAACCACATTCTGCAAGATAGCGGCGTGCGTGCTCTGAGTATGCCATATTAACATCCGAAATAATATCCACTATTCTCCTATTGGTTTCTTCCGGCAGACACTCGTCCTTACAGCGGTTGCCGGCCTCCATATGGAATATGGGTATATGCAGTCTCTTTGCCGATATTGCCGAAAGGCAGGAGTTGGTATCTCCTAGGATAAGCAGTGCGTCGGGCTTAATCCTACTCATAAGCTTATACGAGCAGTTTATGATATTGCCTACGGTAGCGCCCAAATCGTCGCCCACCGCGTCCATATACACCTCAGGGTCTTTAAGCTTTAAATCCTTAAAGAAGACGCCGTTTAGGTTATAATCATAGTTCTGTCCCGTATGAGCTAAAATACAGTCAAAGTATTCGCGGCATTTATTTATAACCGCCGCAAGCCTTATTATTTCGGGTCTTGTCCCCACTATTATTAACAGCTTTAATTTGCCGTTTTCCTTAAAGCTTATGTCGCTGTAATCGGTTTTAATTTCCATTTTAATATCCTTTCTGCACTTCAAAACAGTTTGAAAGAAAATCGTTTGCAGCGCCGTTTTGCCGTGAGCGGTGCCGTACTACGGTACTGCCCCGAACAAAAGTCGGTGATGCGGACGATTTAATTCAAACTACACTTCCTCAAAGAATGTATCGGGTTTGCTTTTATCAAAGCTTTCATTCGCCCACATTACCGTCACCAAATTTTCGGTGTCGGAGAGATTTATTATGTTATGGGTATAACCCGGAAGCATATGCACCGCTTCTTGTTTTTCTCCGCTTACATAGAAGCGCAATACCTCGTCGCTGCCGATTTTGCGTTCCTCAATAAGCCCGTGACCCGACACGACGATAAAGAATTCCCACTTTGAATTATGCCAGTGCTGACCTTTGGTAATACCCGGTTTTGAGATATTTACGCTTATCTGACCGCACTTTTCGGTCTTTAAAAGCTCGGTAAACGAGCCTCTCGAGTCAACATTCATTTTAAGCGGAAAGCTTACCTTTTCTTTAGGTAAGTACGAAAGATAGGTTGAATAAAGCTTTTTTGCAAAGGAATTATTGGGTATTTCGGGCATTAAAAGGGTTTCGGGCTGTTTTTTAAATATTTCCAGCAAATCTACAATTTCGCCCAAGGTCGCTTTATGGGTTACAGGGCAGTTACAGTATCTGCCGTTATCTGTAGGTACGGTATTTAAGCCGTCAAACTCACAGCGGTGTTCCTTATTTTCGAGTGCGTCGAGCATTTCTGTTA
>JAEDML010000006.1 GCA_016303035.1 Clostridiaceae bacterium
GCATAAAGGCCCTGCTTCGCCGTACCGCTTGTGACGATGAAACACTTATCAGCGGTAATTTAAAGCTGTACCCTAAAAAGCATATTGTAAAGGCAGACGGTGAAGAAGTAACGCTTACAATTAAGGAATATGAAATTCTTTATACCCTGCTTTCAAACAAGGGCACGGTATTTACACGCGATATGCTGCTGCAAAAAATTTGGGGCTACGACTATGACGGTGAAAACCGTACCGTTGATGTACATATAAAAACGCTTCGCACAAAGCTCGGTAAATGCGGAGCGCTTATACAAACCGTTCGCGGAATAGGATATAAAATTTCCGAATGATTTAAAGGTGAATATAAAATGACAAAAAGAATTTTCAGAGGTATTTTTTTCGCCTCTATGATAGTTATGCTCGCCTGTCTTGTATTTGTTATAGGTTTTCAGTATCAGTTTTATGCCGACGCTCAGGCAGAGGCTTTAAAATCAAAGGCTTACCTTATTGAACAAGGAATTGAGGACAGCGACAGTTACATAGAAAGTATTAAAGATTCCGACGAGCGTGTAACCCTTATAGATACCGACGGAACCGTAATATACGACAACCGTGCAGATGTTTCGGCAATGGAAAACCATCTTGACCGCACAGAGGTTTCCGAAGCGTTAAAGAACGGTACCGGAGAATCGGTAAGGCGTTCTTCCACGCTTTCAAAACAAACCTGCTATTATGCAGTAAAGCTTAAAAACGGCAGAGTGCTCCGTGTTGCGGACGAACGGCTTACGGTGCTTGCGATGCTTCCGCAGCTGCTTCAGCCGATATGTGCGGTAATTATCGGCGCGCTTATAATTTCGCTGCTCTTTGCAACCGCGGTTACAAGACATATTTTAAAGCCTATTAACGCTATTGATGTTGAAAGTCCCGAAATAGACAGTGATTATGACGAGCTCTCCCCTCTTATAAACAAAATTAAGCTTCAAAACCGCCGAATCGAATCGCAGATTGAAAGGCTTAATCAAAACCGAAACGAATTTAATATTATTTCGGATAATATGAGCGAGGGCTTAATACTTACCGATAAATCGGGCAACATTATAAGCTGTAATAAAAGCGCCGCAAGCTTTTTTAAGGCTTCTGACAGCTTATCCGGTAAAAACATACTAACACTTAACCGAAGCGAGGTTTTCCGCACGGTCATTGAAAAGGTATCAACCGGAATACATTTTGAAGGTCAGCTTGACGAAGACGGCAGAGTATTTGAGGTTGCGGGAAATCCCGTTTTTGATGATAAAAGTAATCTGTGCGGAGCGGTCATATTAGTCGTAGACATAACCGAAAAGGAAAACCGCGAAAAACTGCGCCGCGAATTTACGGCAAATGTATCGCACGAGCTTAAAACTCCGCTTACCTCAATTTACGGCATTGCCGATATGCTGCGCTCAGGCTTGGTAGCCGAAAAGGACGTCAAAGGCTTTGCCGAAGACATAAGCAAGGAAGCGTTAAGGCTTATAAGTCTTGTAAACGATATTATAAGACTTTCCCAGCTTGACGAGGGCATAAGCGAAGAAAAAGCCGAAGGTAATACCGACCTTAAAGCAGTAGCGGACGAGGTTTGCAGCCGCATACAGCCGATAGCCGAAAAAAGCGGTGTAGGTATTATAAAAAAACTTGAAACCGCCGAAATATCCGGCGCTTCTGAATCGCTGATTTTTGAAATGATTTATAACCTCTGTGACAATGCCGTTAAGTACAACAAACAAGACGGAAGCGTAACCGTTTCTACCGGATGCGCCGACGGTAAGGCATTTATTAAAATTTCCGACACGGGAATCGGTATACCCACGGAGGATACCGAAAGAATTTTTGAGCGTTTTTACCGCGTAGATAAAAGCCGTTCAAAGGAAATCGGCGGTACGGGGCTTGGACTTTCAATAGTAAAGCACATCGCCGCCTCAACAGGAGGAGCCATTTCGGTTAAAAGCAAGCTCGGAGCAGGCACCGAAATAACCGTAGAATACGAATAAATATCAAGAACCGTATGCAGTAAAACATACGGTTCCTTTTTATAAAAACATTTTTGCCGTCAAATTGAAAAGGATACAAAGCACAATTCCGAATACTGTAGGCAGCACTGCCGCCAAAGCAGTCCATTTTAAACTGCCTGTTTCCTTTTTTATGGTTATCAGCGTGGTAGAGCACGGCCAGTGCATAAGGCAAAAAATAAGAAAACATATAGCCGTAATCCATGTCCAGCCGTTTGCCTCAAGCAGATTTTTCATAACAAAAATACCGGGAAGCTCTGTTAGGCTGCCGTTAGCGGTATAAGCCATAATTATTATCGGAACAACTATCTCATTTGCGGGAAAGCCTAATATAAAGGCGATTAAAATAACGCCGTCAAGCCCCATAAGTCGGGCAAAGGGGTCTAAAAAATTTGCACAATGCTGTAAGATGCTGCTTTCGCCCACCGTTATGTTTGCCGCAAGCCATATTATAAGACCCGCAGGCGCCGCTACGGCCGCCGCACGCCCCAGCACAAAAAGAGTACGGTCAAACACCGAGCGTACTATCACCTTCCCTATCTGCGGCTTGCGGTAAGGCGGAAGTTCTAAAGTAAATGAAGAAGGCACGCCCTTTAAAACCGTTTTTGAAAGCAGCTTTGTTGAAAGAAAGGTCATAAGGATTCCCAAAACGATTACCGCTGTCAGTAAAACGGCGGATAAAACAGATGAAAACACACCGGCGGCACTTCCGACAAAAAACATTGCAATCACTGTAATAATAGTCGGAAAACGCCCGTTGCAGGGTACAAAGCTGTTGGTAAGAATTGCGAGCAGCCGTTCCCTCGGCGAATCAATTATACGGCAACCGACAACCCCTGCCGCGTTACAGCCGAAGCCCATACACATTGTAAGCGCCTGTTTTCCGCAGGCACAGCACCGCTTAAACGGACGGTCGAGGTTGTAGGCTACACGCGGAAGATAACCCGAATCCTCAAGCAGCGTAAAAAGCGGAAAGAAGATCGCCATAGGCGGCAGCATAACCGAAACCACCCATGCAAGCACTCTGTAAACGCCCATAACCAATGCGCCGTGCAGCCATTCGGGCGCGCCGAGCTTCATAAAAAGGTCGCTCAGCATATCCTGAACTGCGAATAAGCCCTTTGACAAAAGCTCCGACGGGTAATTTGCACCGCTTATTGTCAGCCAGAATATAAAAGCCATTAAAAGCAGCATTACGGGATATCCGCCCCATCGGCTTGTAAGCACACGGTCAATTTTTCGGTCGGCGGAGCGATAGCCCGATTCTGCATATGTAACGACGCCGTTACATATTTTTTCGGCGGTCAGCACTATTGAGGAGACAATCATATCCTTTAATTTATCCCCTCTTACGCCGCAAAGTTGCAGCTTTTGCGTGGCTTTGACCGTTGCCGCTTTAAGCGCGCCGTTATCAAGAAAATCCGAACCTAAATAAAGTTTAAGCTGCGCTTCAAGCTGAGGGTCGTTTTCAAGCAGCTTAAGGCTTAACCACCGTTTATCAAGTTGCGTACAATCCATACCGTTAAGCGCATCCTCAATAATACCTACGGCTTCTTCTATTATATCGGGATAGCGGACTCGAATTGCATTATCACTTGTATTAAGCGGTACTTTATCAAGCGTTTTCATAAGCTCTGTAAGCGTTTTCTTTTTTTGCGCTACCGTTCCTACAACCGGAACTCCCAAACGCTCGGACAGCTTTTTTAAATCTAATTTAATGCCTTTTCGCCGCGCCTCATCAAGAAGGTTAACGCATACGACCGTGTTTTTACATATTTCAACCGTCTGTATAACAAGGTTGAGATTTCGTTCAAGGCAGGTGGCATCACATACTACCACAACCGCGTCAGGCTCTCCGAAGCATATGAAGTTGCGTGCAACCTCCTCTTCGGCGGAGTGCGCCATAAGCGAATACGTGCCGGGTATATCCACAAGAATATATGAATTGTTTTCGGTTTTGCAGTACCCCTGCGCGTTTGATACCGTCTTCCCCGGCCAGTTACCGGTATGCTGATTCATACCGGTAAGGGCGTTGAAAACCGTACTTTTACCTACATTGGGATTTCCTGCAAGTGCTACAACCCTTTCATTTCCGTTTTCCTTTTGTATTACAAGTCCGCCGTCTACCGCTTTAATTCCTACCGAATTTTTGGTAAGACCCATTTCAGCCACCTGCCTTGCAAGGACGCACCGTTATTCCGCAGCAATCCTCGCTTCGGATTGCGATAACCGCGCCGCGTATTAAAAACGCGAGCGGATCCCCTGCCGGACTTTTGCCTACACATTCAACCTCGGTGTTTTCTATAAGACCTATATCAAGCAATCGCCTGCGCATATTGCCTGATATGTTAAGCTTGCTTATCACGGCGTGCTCGCCGGGCTTTATTTTATCAAGACTGTTCATAATGACTGCTCCCGAAGAATAATTTAGTTTAAGGAAACTTTTTCTATTGATATACTATTCTAATAAACCCAATCGGGTTACATAAATTTGGGACATGACCGAAAGGAGAGTTATTTATGAGCGATTCTAATGGATTTTATACATTAAAAGGCTATCAAAAAAATCAAAGGCCCGAGCTTACTGCCGCTATGGAAGACTATCTTGAAATGATTTACAGAATATCGTCTTCAAATAAAAGGGTTAGGACGGTTGAACTGTCGCAAATGCTGCATGTAAAGCCCTCCTCCGTAACAAAAATGATAACCCAGCTTGCCAGTAGCGGTTTTGTAAACTCGCAAAAATACGGATATATAGAGCTGACCGATAAGGGCAAGCGCGAGGGTGAGTATCTGCTTAACCGACACAGGATATTAAACGAGTTCTTCTGCGCCCTTAACGGCAGTGACAACGAGCTTGAACAGGTAGAAAAGACCGAGCATTTTTTCAGCAGAAAAAGCATTGAACGCCTTGAAAAATGGACTGAGATAATAAAAAACAACAGTATCGGAGAATAAAAATTTCCGATACTGTTAAGTTAACTGATTATTTTATGACATTTCTTTAAGCGTTGATATTTGCAAGGGTATTGCAATAATAAACGTAACTACATCGGAGCAAAGCTGAGAAATTTGTATTCCGAGTCCTGCAAAAAAATACGGAAGAATAAATATAAACGGTATCAGCACTATGCCCTGACGCGCGACTGCAAGAAATGAAGCACGAAACGATTTTCCGATTGTCTGCATACACATATTCGACATAACTATCCACGAATTAAGCGGAAATGAGATACAGGTAAATCTTAACGCCGCAATACCGAAATCTATTACAAGGGGATCTTCACTGAAAATGCCGATAATTTGCGGTGCCGCCGCAAACGCCGCGGCCGACAGCAACACCAAAGCTATTAAAGATACCTTAATGCAGAACCAAAAAGACTTTTTTACTCGGTCATACTTTTTTGCGCCGTAATTAAAGCCGCAGACAGGCTGAAAACCCTGCCCGAAGCCTATCATAGCGGAATTTAAAAACATAACGACTTTGGAGCATATCGACATTGCCGTTATCGCATAATCGCCAAAAGCACCGGCGGCAAAATTAAGACAAACGGTCGCAAGCGACGCGACACTTTGTCGTAACAGCGAAGGCGCACCGCCGTTTAAGATATTAAGCATGTAAAATTTTCGGGGCGTAAAGTTTTTCAGGCGTATCTGTATTCCCCCGCTTTTTTTGCTCACAAAATACAGAATAAAAAAGCTTGCAATCTGACTTATAACGGTAGCGACAGCGGCACCCTTTATCCCGAGACCTACCGTCGTAATCAAAAGCGGGTCAAGCAAGCAGTTTAAAACTGCGCCTGCGGTTATACCTATCATTGCAAATGAGGCTTTGCCCTGAAATCTAAGCTGATTGTTAAGTACAAGAGAACTGCACATAAACGGAGCGCCGACAAGTATTATCGAAAGATAGTCTTTAGCGTAAGGATAGATTGTTTTTGTAGCGCCGAGCAGATATGCAAGCGGACGCAAAAAAACAAGTCCTGACGCCATAATTAGAATTCCCGCAATTATTGCCGAAAAAAATCCGGTTGCCGCCATTTTCTCGGCTTTATCGTAATCCCCTGCCCCCAAAGCACGGGAAATAAAATTACCGCTGCCGTGTCCGAAGAAAAACCCGAAGGCCTGTATAACCGCCATTAGCGAAAAAACCACGCCTACGGCACCGGTAGCGCTTGTAGATTTCATACGGCTTACAAAGTAGGTATCCGCCATATTGTAAAATGTAGTAACGAGCATACTGATTATTGTGGGTACCGACAGTTTTAATATAAGACCTTCCACAGGCTGCTCGGTTAATTTTTCATAGTTGTTCATTGAAAATCCCCTGAATTATGTAAATTCTTAAATATTATACAACTTTTCCCGGGAAATATCCACCTCGTAAGACAAAAAAATCCGAAAGCCTTAAAGATAGGCCTTCGGATTTTTTAACATATTACTGTTCTGCGGAAGTCTCCATAATACCGCGGAATTCTTCGCCCGAAATCTTTTCGTTTTCAAACAGCCGCTTTGCAACCTCGTGAAGCTTCGGCATTGCGTTATTCAAAAGCTCAAGCGCCTTTTTATACTGAGACATAACAACGTTTTCAATTTCATCGTCAATAGCCGCGGCAGTCTTTTCGGAATAATTCGGGGTAGATGAAAAATCCCTGCCGAGGAAGACTTCGTTATTGTCGTGACCGTAGGTTACAAGTCCCAGTCGGTCGCTCATACCGAACTTGGTGACCATCTTGCGTGCAAGGTCGGTCGCACGCTCAATATCGTTGGAAGCGCCTGTGCATACATCATCCTGCGTAAGCTGCTCCGCGGCGCGTCCGCCTAAGAGCGAGCAAATCTGTTCGAGCATCTGATTGCGCGAGGTGTGACCCTTTTCTTCGCTCGGAAGATACATAGTATAACCTGCCGCCATACCTCTTTGAATAATCGAAATTTGGTGAACGGGGTCCTGAGTAGGCAGGAAGTAGGATACAACGGCGTGACCTGCTTCGTGATAAGCGGTAACCATTTTATCCTTATCAGAAACAATGTGGGATTTCTTTTCTGCACCCATTACTACCTTAATGGTAGCCTCCTCAATCTCCTGCTGTGTAATTGCCTTTTTACCGTGGCGAACCGCAAGCAAAGCCGCCTCGTTAAGCAGGTTTTCAAGATCCGCACCCGTAAATCCCGAAGAAGATTTGGCTATGGTAGCGAGGTTTACATCGGGACCTAACGGCTTTCCGCGAGAATGAACCTTGAGTATTTCCTCCCTGCCCTTTACATCGGGATAGTTTACGGTTATCTGACGGTCAAAACGGCCGGGACGAAGAAGCGCCTTATCAAGTATGTCGGGTCGGTTGGTGGCGGCTATAACGATAACTCCCTCGTTAGCGCCGAAGCCGTCCATTTCCACAAGCAGCTGATTCAAGGTCTGCTCGCGCTCATCGTGTCCTCCGCCGAGACCTGCGCCGCGCTGGCGTCCTACGGCGTCTATTTCATCAATAAATACGATTGACGGAGCTTCCTTCTTGGCCTCGCCGAATAAATCGCGCACACGCGAAGCGCCTACGCCGACAAACATCTCAACAAAATCCGAACCCGAAATTGAGAAGAAAGGAACATTGGCTTCGCCTGCAACCGCTCTTGCAAGCAGGGTTTTACCGGTTCCGGGAGGGCCTACAAGCAGAACGCCTTTAGGAATTCTTGCGCCTAAATCGTTGAACTTTTTGGGGTCCTTAAGGAAATCGACAATCTCTGCCATTTCCTCTTTCTCTTCGTCAGCGCCGGCGACATCGGCAAAGGTGGTTTTCTTTCGACCGTCCGCCTTTTTGACCTTAGCTTTGCCGAAGCCCATAGTTTTATCTGCACCCATTGAAGCATTCATACGCTTCATAATGAATATCCAGAATATAATCATAACCGCAAGTAAAATTACGGTGGGCAGCATACTTACAAGCCACGACGCCTGACCGCCGCTCTTGTAATCGTATTTTATTACCTTATCGGTGCCCTTGTTTTCCTCGTTGATTTTTAAAACGGCGTCGTTGACATCGTTATAAAAAATCGAAGCATCGGCCACGGTATAATGATATGTCTTACCGTCATCGCGCTTGACATAGGTGAAATCACCGCTGTAAAGATTAAGCTGATATTCCGAAATCTCGTTATTCTTAACCATATCAACGATTTCGTAATATCTGGTTTCGTTGGTGCTTTTGGAAAGCTGGGAAACCGCAAGGATAGACAGAATCAACACAATGGGTATTCCGATATACAAAAGCACATTTCTGATATTTTTATTCAACTGGATATCTCCTTTCCTTATTCGGCGGAATAAACCCTGGGGTCAAGCACTCCGACATAAGGTAAATTTCTGTATTTTTCATTATAATCAAGGCCGTATCCGATTACAAATTCATCGGGAATGACCTTCCCCACATAATCAGCCGAAATATCTGCCTGACGGTTGGTCGGCTTATCAAGAAAAGCGCATACCTTAATGCTTGCGGCGTTGCGGTCGCGAAGAACATTTTTAAGATAGGCAAGCGTAATGCCCGAATCGAGTATATCCTCCACAAGCAGTATATCGCACCCGTCGGGATTGATGTCCAAATCCTTTTTAAACTTTACAACGCCTGTGGTCTTTGAGCCGCTGTAGGAAGAAACCGCCATAAAATCAATCTGACAGTCACAGGTGATTTCACGCATTAAATCCGCCATAAAAACCACCGCACCCTTAAGCACGCTTACCAAAAGCAGTTTTTTGCCCTCGTAATCTCGTGAAATTTCGCGCCCCAAGCGTTTACAAATTTCTTTAATTTCCTCTTCGGTTACCAAAACCTTTTTAACATCGTCATTAAGTGACAAAATTAACATCCCCTTAAAATGCGTTTTTATCTTGCTCGACCGTTGTAATTTTAAGAATTTTTTCGGTTTTATCGGTCACTGCACAGCGTTCCGCAACGCCGATGCCGTAAATCCATATAACGCCCTTATCGTCCGAAATAATCGGAATACAATCCCGAAGTTCTAACGGTATATGACATTCATTATACAGTTTTTTGAGGGTTTTTGTGGCGCCGCGGTTTTTAAGTCTTATACAGTCTCCCGGCTGCCTTGTCCTCACTACCGATTTTCCTACTATTTTATCACAGTCAAGCGAATTTTTTAATAACAAATTATTAACTTTTTGTCCCTTTTTGAACAAATTGTTATCAGCAATACTTGTTTTCACATCGAATACGGTATTATTCTGTATTTTTCGGCCCGACGGAACAATTTTAAGCAACGAATTTTTAACCTCTCCGCACATCTTTCCCGGCAAATTTATCCTGCCGCCGCTTTTTAACAGCTCAAAAATAAGGTTTATATGGCGATTATCAAGCGTAGACGCGCTTTTAGCTTCAAAAAGCCTTTTTAACGCGCTTTTTACTATCGCAGGTGGAAAGTCCGCATAATCCGAAACATCTAAATCGCCATCGGAATTAAGATGAGAAGAATAATACTTATCAACAGCCGCGTTAATAAAAGCATCGTCTTCCCTTAAAGACATTGCCGTTCTTATTATGCTATGCTCAACCGAGGGATTGATTTCTTTAAGCTGCGGTATTATACCGTGACGGATTTTATTGCGCGAATAATCGTCCGAAAAATTTGTACTGTCAGTAACATATTCAACGGCGTTTTTTTCGCAATATTCTTCTACATCGTCACGGGTGCAAAGAATAAGCGGTCGAATAAAAATACCGCGCTTAGGCGGAATTCCGCAAAGACCTTTAAGCGATGTTCCCCTTGTAAGATTGAAAATAACGGTTTCAAGATTATCGCTAGCGGTATGTGCGGTGGCAACGGCGCCGCGGTTTATTCGTTCAAAAAAGCGATAGCGCATCTCCCTTGCCGCAAGCTCGGTGCTCAAACGGTGCTCTGCAGCGTATGCAGGAACATCGCCGCGCTCGGTTATAAGCTCAACCCCGAGCCGTTCGCATACGGATTCGACAAAGCGTTCGTCACGGTAGGCCTCCTCGCCGCGTATCATATGATTAAAATGCGCGGCGGAAACCTCTATTCCCAGCTTATCTTTCAGAGAAACAAGCACATATAAAAGCGACATTGAATCCGCTCCGCCCGAAAGCGCAACGGTAATGTGCTTTACCCCGTCAAGCAACTTAAAATTGTGTATTGCTTCTAAAACAAGCTTTTCCATTATCTGAACACATCCACCGAAGTAAACCGTGTATACTGGCCGTCCCAATAAAGGTCAACAGACCCTATTTCGCCATGGCGGTTTTTGGCAACTATACATTCAGCCTGATTCGGATCTCCCTTATCCTGGTCGTCGTCCTTTTCGTTATCGTAATACTTTTCACGGTAGAGGAAAAGTACGATATCGGCGTCCTGCTCGATAGAGCCCGAATCACGCAGATCGGCAAGCACCGGCTTATGCGATTTACCCTTTGCCTCGGTTCCTCTCGAAAGCTGAGCGCAGGCAATTACCGGAACCCTAAGCTCCTTTGCCATTATCTTTAGATTACGCGTAATTTCGGATACCTCCTGAACACGGTTGTCAATAGGTCTTGCAGACTTCATCAGTCCCAGATAATCTATTATAACAAGGTCAACCTTACGCATACGGCGAAGCTTCGCCTTCATTTCGGGTACTGTTATTGTAGAGGTCTCGTCAAAGTATATATCCGCCTTTGAAAGATTTGCGCCTGCCTGAGCAAGCCTTGTCCACTCATCGGCGTCAAGCTCGCCTGTCCTCAGTTTCTCGCTTTTAATGCCGGCTTCGCTTGAAAGCATACGCTGAGCAAGCTGTTCCCTCGACATTTCAAGCGAGAAAAAGCAGACGGTTTTACCGCCGTTTACGGCAACATTGCGGGCTATGTTAAGTGCAAAGGAGGTTTTTCCCATACCGGGACGCGCTCCGAGAATGATAAGGTCGGATTTATTAAGTCCCGT
Organism: Clostridiaceae bacterium; assembly: GCA_016303035.1. GTDB lineage: Bacteria > Bacillota > Clostridia > Oscillospirales > Acutalibacteraceae > UBA737. Next base: position 10,965 of record JAEDML010000006.1, read on the forward strand.
AAGCATTTTATCAAGCGCGCCGATACCGCACGGTATTCCGATATAATCCTCACGCGTTTCAGGATTGGAAAGCTTGGAAAGCCTGTCATAGGTTTCCGATTCTATAACCTGCTTAATATGGGTAAGTCCCGTAATGTCCCTACCCTCGCGTATTTCGTAAATGCGCTGTTCAGCAGAGTCCAGCAGCTTTCCGGAATCCATCGTATTTTCGTTGATATCCTTGATGATGTTCTGAGCGGCGCCCATAAGCGCGCGCGCATAATAACGCTCGCGTATAATGGCTACATATGTAAGAATATTTGCGGCGGAGGGCACTGTCTGAACAAGCTGGGTAAGATATGCTTTACCTCCTGCTTCGTCATAAACTCCGTCCTTTTTGAGCTTTTCAAGCAACGAAATAAAGTCTATTGTCTGACTTAGCTCATACATCGAAGATAAAGCGGTATAAATTTCTTTGTGCTGAGGAATATAAAAATACTCAGGCTTCATCTGTGTGGCAATTTCGTTAAGGCTCTTAGGGTCGATTATTATTGAGCCGAGAACCGCCTGTTCAGCCTCAACCGAATACGGCAAACGGCCGCCGTCAAGGTCAAAAATCAGATTTTCCTCACCCATATTCTTACTCCGTTACCTTTACGGTAATTTTTGCGGTAATACCTGTATATAGCTTAATTTCAGCAGTATATTCACCGAAATTTTTAATATCGGCTACACTCATTTTCTTGCGGTCTATTACTATATTCAGGCTTTCTTTAATCGCTTCGGCAATTTCCTTAGAGGTAACCGAGCCGAAAAGTCTGCCGTTGGAGCCTGCTTTTGCCTTTACCGTAACGGTCTTGCCGTCAAGCTTTGCGGCGGTGGCATTAGCGGCGTCGATTTCCTCCTTCTTATGATGAGCCTTCGCCTCCTCGCGGCTTTTAAGCTCCGATAAAGCGGAGCTGTCCGCAATTACTGCAAGATTTTTCGGAAGCAAAAAATTTCTCGCGTATCCGTCGGAAACCTGGCAAAGCTCGCCTTTTTTACCGTGTCCCTTTACATCTTCAAGCAATACTACCTTCATAATATGTATCTCCTTTTAAAAATCTTTTATTTGCAGGACATTAAATGCCCTGCAAATAAAGCTATACCTCCATAATTATCGGAAGCACCATAGGACTTCTGTGGGTCCTCATATACAAGGACTTTGAAACTCCGTCCTTAATTTTTGTCTTTATGGTAGACCAGTCTCTTACATTGTTTATATAACAACGTTCAAGAATATCGCATACAAGCTCATGAATTTCGGTCATAAGCTCCTCCGATTCCTTTACATAAACAAATCCGCGCGATACGACATCGGGTCCCGAAACCACTTCGCGGGTAGTGCCGTCGATAGATACCGCGACAACAATTATACCGTCGTCAGACAGATGCTTGCGGTCGCGAAGAACGATACTTCCGACATCTCCGACTCCCAGTCCGTCAACTAATACACGGCCTGCCTGTACCGTTTCGGAAACCTTGATACCGTCTCTTGAAACCTCGATAACGCTGCCGTTTGAAGAAATAAGAATATTCTTATCCCCTATACCCATCTGACGCGCAAGCATGGCGTGCTTCATCAAATGCTTTTGTTCGCCATGTAGCGGTATAAAGAATTTCGGCTTAGTAACGCTCATCATCAGTTTAAGCTCTTCCTGACAGGCGTGTCCCGAAACATGGACATCGTACATACGCTCGTAAACAACATTGGCGCCGCGCTTCATAAGCTCGTTTACCACCCTGCTTACAAGCTTTTCGTTGCCGGGAATCGGGGTTGCCGAAATTATAATCATATCCCCCGGAATGATTTCAACCTGACGGTGGTCGGAAAATGCTATTCGGTGCAGTGCGGAAAGCGGCTCGCCCTGACTGCCGGTGGTTACAACTACCAGCTCCTGGGGGGAGTAGTTCTTTATCATATCAATATCGATAAGCACATTATCAGGTACATTCAAATATCCGAGCTCTGCCGCAACATTAACTACATTTATCATACTTCTGCCCGAAACCGCAACCTTACGGCGACAGCGCACAGCCTCGTCGATTATCTGCTGAATTCGGTGGATATTAGACGAAAAGGTAGCGACAATTATTCGGTGATTTTCTGCCTTTTTAAAGAGGTTTGAAAAGGATTCGCCGACAATTCTTTCGGATTGCGTAAAGCCGGGACGTTCGGAATTAGTAGAATCGGCCAGGAGCGCCAATACGCCCTGTTTTCCAAGCTCTGCGAATCTTCCTATATCTATAACCTGATCGTCAATAGGTGTTGTATCTATCTTAAAATCGCCCGTATGAATAACGGTACCTGCGTTGCAGGTGATTGCAAATCCCACGGCGTCGGGTATTGAATGGTTTACATGTATAAACTCAATTTCAAACTTGCCGAGCTTTATCTTCTCGCCGGGGTTTACAACATTAAGCTTTGCGCTGCTTAACAGTCGGTGTTCCTTTAGTTTTCCCTCTATAAGTCCTATTGTAAGTCTTGTAGCGTAAATCGGAACATTGAAATTACGAAGCAGATAGGGTATTGCCCCGATATGGTCTTCATGACCGTGAGTAACCACAAGACCCTTAATTTTATCCTTGTTTTCAAGAATATATGAAAAATCCGGTATTACGATATCGATTCCCGGCGTTTCCTCATCAGGGAACGACATTCCGCAATCGACAAGGAACATATCGCCGTCATACTCATATAAAGTAATGTTTTTACCGATTTCGCCAAGCCCTCCGAGAGGAATAATCCTTATCGGCTTTGCAGGAACCTTTTTACGGTTATAACGGTTTTGAGAAGTATCTATTTGAGCAGGCTTACGGTTCTGTACAGCCGTCTTTTTTTCGGCAGGCTTTCTTTTTATGGGCGTTGTACTTTTCTGCGCACCGGACGTATTCCTTTTTACCTGCTGCGGCTTAGACTGCGTATTCCTTTTTACATACTTCTTTGCCGGAGAAGTACCCTCCGGCTTTTTATTTGCTGATTTGCCTTTCGTTTCATTCATTAAACAGTTTTCCTCCGAAAAATTGAATTTTGTATAGAAAATCTACGGCGTCACACACCCGACCGCCGTAAAAGTAAATATTAAATAATATATAATTATTTCAATATAGCATACATTACTTATTGTACATTTAAATCATAGTAAATGTCAAGCAATTTATATGCTTTATGTAGCGCTTAATAGAATTATTGCCGATTGAATTTTTATTATACGCAAAAAATAAAAATCCGCTCTCAGAAGAGAACGGTTAGAGAACGGTTTCCAGTCTGTCGAAACCTTGCAAAAAAATCCCGAACGCCAATGTTTGATGTCCTTAAGGGAGATTATACAAAACCGAATGGGATAACAGAAAATAGGATGCAAAAAGCCTATAATGCAAAACCATCGTTTTGAGATTCCGAACGATGGTTTTGTTTATTTGGTATCTTTAGATGTATAAATAAACCCTCGGTTCTACCGAGGAAAGAAAATAATGAGATAAAAAGCACCGTCTACAGCAAGTATAGGTGCTTTAATCCGTAACAAACATTTCCGTCTCGCCGTTTTTTGCAAGCATTACCGCCGCCGACAGCAGATACTTCAAATGCTTTTCGGGAGTGTCAAGGTTAATTCCAAAATTCTCCTTTATTTTTCTTATGCGGTAAAACACTGTGTTTCGATGGGTATAAAGTCTTTCACAGGTTTCATTAAGCGAGCGGTGGCAGCAAAGATAGGTATACAGCGTCTTTATAAGCTCCCCCCGAGTTTTTGCGGCCATACTCGTTTAACGCAGCGATCTCATTTGCACGAATTCCGTCCTCGGCAAGCTTATTAAGGGAGATAATAAGGCAGTACCTACCTGCTGTTTCAAGGAATCCTGTCCTTCCCCTCAGCAAAAGATAATCGAGTACAGAGGACACTGTTTTA
>JAEDML010000134.1 GCA_016303035.1 Clostridiaceae bacterium
CATAAAAAGCAGTCGGGCGGTCACGGTCAGTTCGGCGATGTTTGGATAGAGTTTGAGCCGTGCGACGGCGACGAGCTGGTATTTGAAGAAAAAATATTCGGCGGTGCGGTGCCTAAAAACTTCTTCCCTGCGGTTGAAAAGGGACTGCGCGAGTCAACCCAAAAGGGCGTGCTGGCCGGCTATCCGATGGTCGGTATTAAGGCGACTCTTGTAGACGGTTCATATCACCCGGTGGATTCTTCGGAAATGTCATTTAAGACCGCGGCTTCAATCGCTTTTCGCGAGGGTATACCGCAGGCTTCGCCTGTTTTGCTTGAGCCTATCGGCAATCTCAGGGTTACGGTACCCGATGAAATGCTCGGAGATGTAATAGGCGATATAAACAAGCGCCGCGGCCGTATAATCGGTATGAATCCGCTTGAAAATAAGCTTCAGGAGGTAATAGCCGAGGTCCCTGTTGCCGAAATGTCGGATTTTTCAACCGCAATGCGCTCGATAACACAGGGAACAGCCACATTTAAGCTTGAATTTGCACGCTATGAGGAGGTTCCGCCGCAGTTGGCAAAGAAGATCATTGATGAAAGAAATAAATAATATATAGAAATAAGCCGTTCCGTCATTTTAATTATGCAGAACGGCTGTTTTGTTTTTAATATTTTTTACATTAAATATAATGCTTTGATTGACAAGGTTTATATGTATGTGGTATATTAAATTGGTAAGGTGGGATACCTATGTTTAATACCGCTTTGCGTAAGCGTTTTTTTATTGTCTTATGCCTGTTAATCATTTCTGCGTTTGGTTGCCCGCTGTTTGCGGTTACGGCAGAAAGCGACGGTAGTATTACGGTAGATACCGTGACGGCGCAGACGGGTGATACGGTAACGGTAAATGTAAATATAGTTGATAATCCCGGTATTATGGCTGTTACGGTTTCAATTAAATATGACAGCTCTGCGCTTACATATATCAGGTACTTTAAAGGGATACTCAACGATTATACTGTTTATAATCATCAAGACAAAGGTATAATAAGACTTGTAAGCTGTGACAGAGCCGATAATAAGCGCAACGGCACCTTAATAGGACTTCAGTTTAAGGTTAATGAAACGGCTGGGGCGGGGCTCCATAAAATATCGTTGGAGTATTCATCGGGCGATTTTTGCAACCGGGAAGAACAACTGCTTATGCCGTCATCTTCGCCGGGAGGAGTTAATGTGCTTACCTCTGATGAAAGCTGTAAAGAGCATACATACAGCGAGTGGGAGGTATCAGTTCAACCTACCTGCACAGAAAAGGGATTAAAACAGAGATTTTGCACCGTTTGCGGTCACTGCGAATCAAAACCTCTTACCGCTTTAGGGCACGATTACGAAGAGTTTTGGACGGTTGACAGACAGGCGGCGGCAGACACGGCAGGGCAGATGTCACGCCATTGCCGCAGGTGCTCGGAAACGGCAGACATTATCAGCTTTACTTCTTCCGAAGCCGAAGAAAATAAGATAGAAAATATAGCCGGCGTTACGGTAAAGCCCAATGATTTTACGGGAGAGATTACCGAGCCGGATAAAGCGGAAGAAACGGAAGCTTCAAACAGCTCCGACGCGTCGGAGAAGAAAATAAGCGGCGATAGGTCTGATAAAAAGGCATTAACCGTTGCCGCAGCGGTATGTGCATCAGTTTTGATTATTGGAGGCTCTGCCGTAGTTATAACGGTAATTATAAATAAAAAAATTTCAAAGCGTTAACGGGGGTTTATTATGAAAAAACTTTTATGCATTTTTGTCTCGGCTTTACTGGCTGCGGGTGTGTTCGGAGTTACGGCTTCGGCAAGAGGTATAAGTTCTGTAACAAAAACAATTAAAATTTATAATTCTGGAGATATTCTGCCTGCCGAGCCGATTACCCAGCTGACAATAAAGGAGCAGCAGCTGCTTTACGCAGGCAACGAGCAAAATGGCTCCGAGTCTGTTGCGGATTTGCTTTTTAATATCATATATGACAATCTTAAAAGTATGAACACGGAAATTGATATTTCTTCGCTCGAACTTTTGTGGACTCAGGAAAATATAAATATTGTTTCTGCTGCTTATAATTATATAATGCTTGTATCCCCGGATCTGTTTATGAAAATGGATATAAATGTCGGATATCATTCGGGAATGTCACAGGGAAAAACAATAATACACGATATTACGGTTTCCTATATTACTTCAAAGGAAGAGTATGACGCAGAATACGCCGAATACAAAGAAAAGCTTGACAGTATTGTGGCCGATATACCGCAAGGCTTAACTGATGTGGAAAAGGTATTTTATATCTATAATTATCTTGCGCTTAATTTTGAGTATCAGTCGGATTATGATGATGAAGCAGGCACAACTATAAGGGACGCTTATAACTTTTTCACGCAGGGCAAGGGCGTTTGTATGGCTTATAGCTATGCCTTTATTGCAATTATGAACGAGCTTGGAATCGAGTCCACTCTTGCTATTGACAATACCGATAATCATGCATGGAACATAGTTTTGCTTAATGATAAGGCGTATCATATTGACTGTACATTTGCAGACCCGTTATTTGGTAACTTTGATAAAACCGGCTATGTCAGTTATGAATACTTTTTGCTTAGCGATAGTGAGATGCTTACGCGCCCGCTTCACAGTGAATATACCACATATGAAAAAATGCTTTTCGGCACCGATATAATCTGTGACGACAGCACCTATGAGAGCGGGTATGTTTGGCTTAACAGCACTATTGCTTCACCGTTTACCTATTGTGACGGTAGTTGGTATTATATAGATTATAACAATCAAGCAAAGCTTTTAAAGGCAGACAACACTTTTAAAGTTACATCCGAAACGGGTGTTACTGTAACAGACAAATGGTATGCAGATGTTTCAACAGGCAGTTATTGGCCGGGATATTTCGGAAGTATATTTACATTTGGTAATGAGGTATGTTACAGTACGCCTGACAGTTTCCGTCTTTATAATCCGCAGACCGGAAAAGTTAGTGAATTAAGCTGTGAAAAATACGATTTGGGAAGTAATAGTATATACGGATGCTCTTATGACGGACACGGCAATATTAAGGTGTTGTGTCAATCGTCTCCGAACGATGTACCCAAGAACAATATAACCGTAAAGGTTTCTATGGGCAGCAATGCCGCTGCTTTAACTGCAACCCAAAAATTTATCATAACCGGTGAATGTGATAAGAACTGGGGATATTTTGATGTCTCGGGCGATATAGGAATTGACATACGCGATCTTGTCGCTTTGAAAAAGCGTGCGGCTTCTGTTTC
>JAEDML010000135.1 GCA_016303035.1 Clostridiaceae bacterium
GTTAATAAAAACAATTTCATTGCTTTAATAATTATTGTAAAATGGTCATATCAGGGGGGATAAGATTGAATAAAAATTATTTGCTCGAGGGCGATACGGCGCTTGAAATTTATGATTCGGTAAAAAATCTTCCGATTATCGACTATCATTGCCATCTTTCACCCGAAGAAATCTTCTTGGACAGACAGTTTGATAATATAGGCGAAATGTGGCTTGGCGGCGATCATTATAAATGGCGCCTTATGCGTACTGCAGGTATTGACGAAGAATACATTACAGGCGGCGCTTCATGGCACGATAAATTTATAAAGTATGCCGAGGCGATTGAGCTTGCCGCGGGTAATCCGCTTTATCACTGGTCGCATATGGAGCTTTCCCGATTTTTCGGTATAAACGATCCGCTTAACGGCAGAACCGCCGAAAGCATATGGCAGAGGGCTAACGAGTACATAAAGAGCAATCACCTTTCGCCGAGAAAGCTCATAGAGCAGTCGGGTGTGGAGGTTATATGTACGACCGACGATATAACCGACGATCTTCATTACCACGCGCAGATAAGAAACGATAATACATTTAAAACAAAGGTAATACCGTCATTCAGAACGGATAATCTGCTGCTTGTAAGAAGAAGCGGTTACCTTGATTATCTTAAAAAACTGTCGGAGACTTCCAAAACCAGCATTACAGGACTTGACAGCTTTAAGAATGCGGTAGAAAAGCGGCTTGAGTTTTTTGTGGAAAACGGTTGTAAATTTACCGATGTAGGCATTCCGTTCTTTCCTAACCGCATATCGGACGATACCGAAGCTGCCGAAACCTTTGAAAAAATACTCGGCGGAAGGAATATTACAGACAGCGAATATTTAGGCTTTATCGGTAATATGTACCTGTTTTTAGGCAGACTTTATAAGCAGAACGATCTCGTTATGCAGTGGCATCTTGCGGTTTACCGAAATGCAAACAGCAGTCTTTTTAAAGCATTGGGCGCCGATTGCGGCGTAGACTGTGTGGGCGATACCGTAAGCGGAAACGACATCATAAATATGCTCGACGCTATAAATGAAGGCTCGGGTCTTCCGCAGACCGTTATTTATACCCTCAATTCGGCAAACGCCGCGCAGATAGCCTCCATTGCGGGCGCATTCCCGGGAGTACGCTGCGGCGCCGCATGGTGGTTCTGCGACCACAAGCGCGGAATAGAGGAGGAAATTAACATAATCGCCGAAAATTCCGCACTCGGCACTTTCCTCGGTATGCTTACGGATTCGCGCAGCTTTTTATCATATGCAAGGCACGATTATTTCAGACGGATTCTTTCGAATATGATAGCAAAATTTGCAGACGGCGGCGAATACGACCCCGATTCCGCAAAGACGCTTGTCGGGAACATAAGCTATTATAATGTAAAAAAACTGATAGGAGAATGATATGAAACTGACATTCAGATGGTACGGCAAGGATGATCCTGTAACCCTTGAAAAAATCAGTCAGATACCCACAATGACCGGCATTGTTTCGGCAGTTTACGATGTTAAGCCGGGCGGTGTTTGGAGCAACGAAAGTATCGCCGAAATCAAGAACAGCGCCTTAGAGCACGGGCTTGAATTTGAGGTTGTAGAGAGCGTTCCCGTGCCGGAGGACATAAAGCTCGGCAACAAAAATGCACCTAAGTTGATTGACAATTACTGTGAAAATGTAAGAAGACTCGGAAAAGCCGGTGTAAAGTGCATTTGCTATAATTTTATGCCGGTGTTTGACTGGCTGAGAAGCGAGCTTGAACATCAGCAGAGCGACGGCGCAAATGCGCTTGCGTATGACGATAAAACCGTAAGGGCGATGAATCCGCTCGGCGGCGACCTTTCGCTTCCCGGATGGGACGCGAGCTACACCAAGGAGGAACTTTGCGGTCTGCTTAAAACCTACGAAAGCATAGGTGAAGAACAGCTTTGGAAAAATCTTGAAACATTCTTAAAAGCCGTTATCCCTGTTGCGGAGGAATACGGCGTTAATATGGCGATTCATCCGGACGATCCGCCGTGGGGACTTTTCGGACTGCCGAGAATTATAACCAATAAGGAAAATATTCAGCGTTTTTTAAATATTGTTCCGGTAAAAAACAACGGTATAACTCTTTGTACCGGCTCGCTCGGCGCAAACCCGGAAAACGACCTTATAGATATGGCAAACACATTTGCAGACCGCATACATTTTTTACATCTGCGTAACATCAAATATACAGGCGACAAAAAGTTTGAGGAGGTAGGACATCCGACTCCCTGCGGCTCGATAGATATGTACGGCATAGCAAAGGCGTTGGTTGACAATGGGTTTGACGGCTATGTAAGACCCGATCACGGCAGAATGATCTGGGGAGAAAAGGGTCGCTACGGATACGGACTTTTTGACAGAGCGCTGGGTGCGACCTATATTGCGGGACTTTTTGAAGCTATTGAAAAGGAGAAAAAATAATGGGAAAGGTAGCAGTAGTAACCGGTGCAGGCGGAGTTCTGTGTTCGGGATTTTCGGAGTTTTTGGCAGGCAAGGGCATGAAGGTGGCTTTGCTTGATTTAAACGAGGCGGCGGCAAAAAAGGTTGCCGATAAAATTACCGCTTCGGGCGGCACGGCAAAGGCATACAAATGCAATGTGCTTGACAAGACAGATATTGAGGAAGTGCATAAAAGAATTCTAAGCGATTTCGGCAAATGTGATATTCTTATAAACGGCGCAGGCGGCAACAATCCCAAATGCACTACCGCGCATGAGGAATATGTTAAGGGCGACGAATCGGCAGACGATTTTTTAACCTTTTTTAATATTGATGAAAAGGGCTTTGATTTTGTTTTCGACCTTAATCTTAAGGGCGTACTGCTGCCGAGTCAGGTATTTATGCCGGATATGCTCGGCAGAAAGGGTTGTTCGGTGCTTAACGTTTCTTCAATGAACGCCTACCGCCCGCTTACCAAAATTCCCGCATATTCGGCGGCTAAGGCGGCGGTTTCAAACTTTACCTCTTGGCTTGCGGTTCATTTTGCTAAGGAAGGTATACGCGTAAACGCGATAGCACCGGGATTTTTTGTTACAAATCAAAACAAAGCGCTTCTCTTTAACGAGGACGGAACACCCACGCCGAGAACGGAAAAAATACTCCGCTCAACACCGATGGGACGTTTCGGAGAGGCAAGCGAGCTTTTAGGAACCGTTGAATGGCTGCTTGATGAGGATAAATCGGGATTTGTAACCGGAATTACGGTTCCCGTAGACGGTGGATTTTCTGCCTATTCGGGGGTATAAAATATGCTGTTTAC
>JAEDML010000007.1 GCA_016303035.1 Clostridiaceae bacterium
AGCGGTTTCGGTATGCGAGAGCGGAAAGAGCAACCCCTACCAGCTTTGCATAACCGAAAAGAATCTGGATTCTTTTAAGCGCCTTGCTGAAGAAATGAAAACTGCCTGTATAAAGCAAAATGGCTTTGAGCCGATAATACTGCTGCAATTAAACCATTCGGGACGGTACTCAAAGCCGAACGGTACGCCTGAGCCTATTACGGCGTATTTTAATCCCGATATTGAGAGTGCCCCTAAACGCATTATAACCGATGAAGAGCTGCGGGCGCTGCCCGATTTGTTTGCAAAATCCACTCGTCTTACCGCCGAAGCGGGATTTGACGGAGTGGATATCAAGGCGTGTCACGGTTATCTTGTTTCGGAATTTCTTTCGGCGTATGACCGCGAGGGTGCTTACGGCGGAAGCTTTGAAAACCGTTCGCGGCTTTTCCGTGAAATTATAAAGGCAGCATTTTGTGAACTGCCGCAGGATAAAATCCGCGCGGCGCGTATCGGTGTGTTTGACGGATATTCGGGAAAGTACAGCTTTGGTAAGCCTGAAAACGGCGGTGATTTATACGACCTTACGGAAGCCGATTTGCTTATTGAAGCTTTTAAGTCAAGCGGCGGTCAGCTTTTGAATGTAACTATGGGAAGCCCATACCGTAATCCCGAAGTTTCAAGGCCCTACCGCTGCGGTCTTGACCGTCCGCAGATTGATGAGATTTTCGCACTTTACCGCCTGTGGCAGGGAGCCGCTGAGCTTAAACGCAGACACAGCGAGCTTAAAACAGTAAATACCGGTATATCGCTGCTCGGCGCAATGGCGCCTTATGCTGCGGCAGGTGCCGTGGCTGAGGATATGACCGATTTTGTAGGCTTCGGGCGTATGTCTTTTGCGTATCCGAATCTTGCACGGGATATTATAAATAATAAGTTTGATGAAAAACAGGTTTGCGTTGCCTGTTCGGGTTGTTCCACTCTTAAAAAGAATGTACTGCCGTCAGGCTGTATAATTCGTAATGATTATTATAAGCAAGTATTCAGAAATTGGAAAAAGGAGCATGAAAATGAATAAAACAGCGATTGTAACCGGGGCTGCAGGCGGAATAGGCTTCGCAACGGTAAAAAAACTTGTGTCAGAGGGCTTTTGTGTCGCCGCGGCAGATGTAGTATCGGAAGAAACGGCTATGCCTATGTTTTCAGAATTCGGCGACAAGTGCAGATATTATGTAGCAGATATCGGCGACCGCGTCGGCAGGGAAGCGTTTGTTGAAGCGGTATATAACGATTTCGGTCAGGTGACTGCGCTTGTAAATGTAGCGGGTGTAGCGCCGCGCCAGCGCAACGATATACTTGATATGACCGAGGAAAGCTACGATTTTGTAATGAACATTAACACAAAGGGCACCTTCTTCCTTACGCAGGCTGTTGCAAACCGTATGATTAAAACCGAAGGAAAGAAGTATATTGTAAATATTTCTTCAATGTCAGCCTATACGGTTTCCTGCAATCGGGGTGAATACTGCATTTCCAAAGCCGGTGTTTCAATGATTACCAAGCTTTTTGCAGAAAGGCTTGCCGAGTACGGTATACTTGTAAATGAAATCCGTCCCGGTATCATTGCTACCGGTATGACTAGCAAGGTTAAGGAAAAGTATGACAACTTGATAGACGGCGGCTTGCTGCCAATATCCCGCTGGGGAAAACCTGAGGATATTGCCGACGGCGTTGCCGCGCTGTGCAGCGGAATGCTTGACTATACTACGGGTCAGTCGGTCGATATAGACGGCGGCTTCCATATAAGGAGTCTTTAATGAATACAGATAATATAAAGTGCTATACATATAACACCGTAGTTATCGGCAGCGGAGCCGCGGGCTTTAACGCGGCTTTACAGTTAAAGCGGCTGGGTAACGATTCGGTTGCGTTGGTGACCGAGGGAGTAAAGATGGGTACCTCGCGCAATACCGGCTCAGACAAGCAAACCTATTACAAAATGAACCTGTGCGGAGATTTTTCGGATTCTCCGTCAGAAATGGCAAAGGATTTGTTTGCGGGCAAGGCTGTGGACGGGGATGTGGCATATGCGGAGGCGGCGCTGTCATCACAGTGTTTTTTGCAGCTGGCTTATCTCGGAGTGCCGTTTCCCACCAACCGCTACGGCGAATATGTAGGTTATAAAACCGATCACGACAATCGCGCCCGCGCTACATCCGCAGGACCGCTTACCTCAAAGCTTATGACAGAACAGCTTGAAAGCGCCGTTTTGAAAGCCGGAGTTAAAATTATAGATAAATGTATGGCAATTTCGGTAATTAAAAACGGGGATACTGCGGTAGGTTTGCTTTGTTTGTCGCTTAAGGACGATTATCCTTTTGTACTGTTCCGTTGTAAAAATATAATTTTTGCAACAGGAGGACCTGCCGGGATATATGCCGATACGGTTTATCCTTTCGGTCACAGCGGCAGCAGCGGAATAGCGCTGGAAGCAGGTGTTACTGCTAAAAATCTTACCGAATGGCAGTTTGGACTTGCATCGGTTAACCCAAGGTGGAACGTTTCGGGAACCTATATGCAGGTGCTTCCGCGGTTTGTTTCGGTAGACGAAAACGGCAAAGAGTATGATTTTCTTGATGAATACTATGCGGATTCCGCAGAGCTTTTGTCGCAAACCTTTAAAAAGGGTTACGAATGGCCTTTTGACTGCCGCAAGCTTTACGGCGGCTCCTCGGTGATAGACTTGCTGGTTTATTGTGAGCGGGTTCTTAAAAACCGCAGGGTGTATCTTGACTTTATGAACAACCCTTGCGGTCTTGACGAGCTTCCGTTTGATAAGCTTAAAAAAGAAGCGTTTGATTATCTTAAAAATGCGGACGCCTGTTTCGGCACGCCGATTGAACGTCTGATTCAAATGAACGAACCGGCATATATGCTTTATAAGGAAAAGGGCGTCGATTTAAAGTGCGATCGGCTTGAAATAGCTCTTTGCGCTCAGCATAACAACGGCGGCTTGGATGTAGATCTGTGGTGGAGAACGAATATAGAGGGAATTTTTGCGGCAGGCGAGGTTGCAGGATCTCACGGAGTTTACCGCCCTGGCGGAAGCGCTCTTAATGCGGGGCAGGTCGGCTCGCTTAGAGCGGCACAGTATATATGTGAAAAGCGTATGGGGGACCCGATACCAAAAAAAGATTTTTTTGCAGCCGCAGAGCCTTACGTTGAACGGCATATAAAGCTTCGCAGTGCGGCTTTGGGTAAAACCTCGACCGTAGAAGAAATAACCCGTATAGTGACTTCACAGATGACGAGAGCCGGCGGGGCTATCCGCGAGCTTGACGCCGTAAACGCCGCGCTTGCCGATTCGCAATCATATATTAAAGAGTTTGATAATAGGGTGAAAACAACTACGGTTGAGGGACTGCGAAAGGTATACAGACTGCGCGACCTTTTATATACCCAGTGTGCCGTGCTGACCGCTTTTAAGGATTATATGAATCACGGCGGCAAATCCCGCGGCTCGGCAATTTACTGCACGAGAAACGGCAAAGCGCCCGACGGGTTTGATAATTCTTTCGCTTTTCTTCTCGACAGCGGCGAATTTGACAGCGAGGTACAGAATATTCGGTACAACGGAAAAGAATTTACGGCGGAATGGCGCAGTGTGCGTCCGTTGCCCGAAGGCGGAGGTTTCTTTGAAACCGTATGGAAGGCTTATCGCGAAAATAAAAATGTATTTTAAATATTTATAATTTGTAAATCTGCATTAAAGGCTGATAAAGGCCTTTAATGCAGATTTTTTATATGTAGAGCTATGTTAAATGTAATTATTTGGTAATTAGAAAAGATTGATTTTATAAAATTTAAAAAAAGTCTTGATTTTTGTGTATATAGGGCTTATAATACAATCATAGTGGTGCAAAGTGGAGTTAAAATCCATTAAAGTGCATAGAAGTGGTGAAATTGGAGGTGAAAATCGTGCTTTTCGGCGGTTACCAGCATAATATTGATAAAAAAGGCAGGGTTTTCATCCCTGCAAAGCTTCGCGAGGAGCTTGGCGACAGCTTTATGATTTGCCGCGGAATATACGGTAAACGCTGTCTGTGCGTCTATTCTAACGATGAGTGGGACAAGCTCGTAGAAAAAATCGGCACGCTTCCCAGCACCAAATCAAGCGCGGTTAAACGCTTTCTTTATGACGGCGCTTTTAATGTGGAGTTCGACACTCAGGGCAGAATACTTATTCCGGCTGTGCTTCGTGAATATGCCGAGCTTGAGGGCGAGGCCCACATTATCGGAATGGACACTAATCTTGAAATATGGAATACAAATCTCTGGGCAGAGGAGAACAGCAAATATACCCCCGAATCGGTTGCGGCGATTATGGAGGAGCTTAATTTCTGATGTCGGGATTTACACACATTCCGGTTATGCTCAGTGAGGTTATAAACTCACTCAACATTAAGCCGGACGGAATATATGTTGACGGAACTGCCGGCGGTGCGGGACATTCGTCGGAAATAGCAAAAAGGCTTACCACCGGAAAGCTTATTTCGCTTGACCGCGACCCCGATGCGGTGAAAACAGCGTCCGAGCGGCTTCAAGGCTATCCTGCCGAGGTTGTAAAGAGCAATTTCAGCGAAATGGATAGGGTATTAAATTCAATGGGTATTGACGGAGCCGACGGTATACTGCTTGACCTTGGAGTTTCGTCTTACCAGCTTGACAGCGCCGAACGGGGCTTTTCTTACCGAAAAGACGCCGAGCTTGATATGCGTATGAGTAAGGACGGAATATCGGCTGAGGATTTAGTCAATAATTTAAGCGCGGACGAGCTTGCCGATATATTCAGACGCTACGGCGAAGAACGCTTTGCCTATAAAATCGCTCAGCGAATAGTAAAGGAACGCACCGCAATGCGCATTACGGGAACGCTTCAGCTCGCCGAGATAATTTCATCGGCGGTACCTGCCGCCGCAAGACGGGACGGACATCCTGCAAGAAAATGCTTTCAGGCGCTGAGAATTGCCGTAAACGGCGAGCTTGACAGTCTTGATACGGCGCTTGATACGGCTTTTAATCTTTTAAATAAGGACGGCGTGCTTGCAATCATAACCTTCCATTCGCTTGAGGACAGAATGGTTAAACAGCGGTTTAAGGAGTATTGCACGGGCTGTATTTGTCCGCCGGATTTTCCGGTATGCGTATGCGGCAGAACGCCGCGCGGCAGACTGCTTTCCAAAAAAGCGATAGAGCCTACCGAAAAAGAACTTGAAGATAATCCCAGAAGCCGCAGTGCAAAGCTTCGGGTAATAATTAAGAATTAAGGAGAAGTGCAATGAATAACGTCAAGTATTACAATGACAGTCTTGCATATGATTTTGAAATGTTTATGCCGCGCCCTGCGGAAAAGACGAGGGAGCGCGATAATATTGTTTCAATGCCTAAGGAGCGTTCCGCGGCAAGGCGCAGACAGCGCTCCGCGGCAAAGGCTATGTCGGCATCAGTGTTTGCCGTTATGAGCGCGGTGTTCGTTTTGGCGGCTCTTTGCGGAAACATTGCGCTTAGACTTCGTATAAACGAAATAAATTCGGAAATCAACAGCGTTAAGTCTTCAATTGCCGAGCTTGACAGTCAGAAAACGGCGCTTGAGGTTGAAATGCAGAGAAAAATATCCTATGCCAATATCGAGCTTGAAGCAACCCAGCTGGGTATGCGCAAGCTTGAGGCAGACCGTGTGACATATATAAGAGTAAACGATAAAAACGCCGCAAAAACCGCCGACGGCAAAGTGGTAACGGCAGAGGAATAATGGGACAGGTACCGCTAATATAATTGTTTAGTATTGAAATACGAGAGTTGAATTTTCGACTCTCGTATTTGGGCATATCAAAGAAGGGAGGACGCCGTATGACTGCAAAGCCGGGTAAAATGATGATAACCAGAACGGCTACGGTTATGATTATAATGATACTCTGCCTTTCGCTGATTTCGGGGGCAAGTCTTGTAAACATTATGATACTTCACGGTGAAGAGTATCAAAGCAAGGCGTCCGAACAACAGCTGTATGACAGCCTTGTTTCCGCACCGCGCGGGGATATTTACGATTGCAATATGAATATACTTGCGACAAGCTCTACGGCTTGGACGGTTTACATAACACCTAACGGCATAAAGAAGCTTAAAAGCAGCGAGGAGGCGGAGAAGGTTCGCAAAACCATTGCGGAAAACCTTTCAGCAATACTCGAAATGGACTATGAGAAGATTTACAACTACACGGGAGAGAATTCCTATTATGTAATTGTAAAAAAGAAGGTCGATAAAACGGTTGCCGATAAAGTTCGTCAGTTTATAGCCGATAACGAAAAGCTGGAAATCACGAGATATGTAGGACTTGACGAAACTACCAAGCGATATTACCCGAACGACAGCTTAGCCTCGGTAGTTATAGGCTTTGTAGGCGACGACGATCAGGGGCTTGCAGGTATTGAGAGCTATTATGATAACGAGCTTACGGGTATAGCCGGACGCGTAGTAGCCGCTAAAAACGCCGCAGGAACCGATATGCCCTTTACCTATGAAAAGGTTGAGGAGGCTACCAAGGGAAAATCGCTGGTTTTAACAATTGATTCGTACATACAGTATGCGTGCGAAAAATATTTGCAGGCGGCAATTGAGGAAAATCAGGTAGCCGAGCGCGGCGCCGCCGTGGTAATGAATGTTAATACGGGTGAAATAATGGGTATGGCGGTTAAGGGAGATTTTAATCCCAACGAACCGTTTGTGCTTTCCGATACCGATAAGGCGGCGGTTGACGCCGTTACCGATGAGGAAGAAAAGAGCAAGCTTAAAAGCGATTTGCTTAACAGGCAATGGCGAAATAAGGCGGTTTCCGATACCTATGAGCCGGGCTCGGTATTTAAGGTGTTTACCGCCGCCGTAGGTCTTGAAGAAAACTTGATAAACAAAAACAGTACCTTTAACTGTACCCATTCAATAAACATTGCCGGTCAGAATTACAACTGCCATAAGGCGGGAGGACACGGGGTTCAGAATCTGCAGCAGGCAATATCCAACTCCTGCAACCCTGCATTTATAACAATTGGGCAGATTATAGGAACAGCTACATTTTCAAAATACTTCAAGGCGTTCGGCTTCACCGAAAAAACGGGTATAGATTTACCCGGCGAGGCTTCTTCAAACTATCATAAGGAAGAAAAAATGGGACCTACCGAGCTTGCGTCGTCTTCCTTCGGTCAGACCTTTAATGTTACGCCTATGCAGATGATTTCGGCGGTTTCGGCAGCCGTTAACGGCGGATATCTTGTACAGCCGCACCTTGTAAGCCGCGTGCTGGACGAAAACGGCAAGGTATCCGAAACAAAGTCGACCGCCTATAAAAGACAGGTTATTTCGGAAAGCACCTCTGCTACAATGCGGGAGCTTATGGAATATGTCTGCCAAAACGGCGCCAAAAACGCTCTTGTTCCCGGGTACAGGGTCGGCGCTAAGACAGGCACCTCGCAAAAGGTTGCAAAGATTAACGCAACAGGCGACCATTATCTTTATATTGGCTCCTGCGTTACCGTAGCGCCGATAGACAATCCGCAGATAGCGGTGCTTGTAATGCTTGACGAGCCTAAGGGCGACAAGTATTACGGCGGTATTATCTCGGCGCCTGTAAATTCAAAGATAATGGCTGATGTACTGCCGTATCTCGGCTATGATCCGCAGTATACTGAGGAAGAGTTAAAGAGCGTTGCACGGTCTGTTCCGAGTCTTGTCGGAAGTGAAATTTCGGCGGCAAAGGGTCAGATAAACACGCTTAACCTGACATATAAGATAGTAGGTTCCGGCAATACGGTCGTACGCCAGCTGCCTGAGGCCGGAAGCTCGATATATTCGGGCGGCGTTGTAATACTTTACACCGAGGAAACCGGAGATCAGACGGTTACGGTGCCCAATCTTACGGGTCTTACCGCAACCGAAGCAAACACTGCCGCCGCAAGCGCCGGAATAAATATAGAATTCTCCGGAAATACATCTACGGCAGGTATAAAATCATATAAACAGAGTATTGAAGCAGGACAGCAGGTAGCCGCGGGAACAATCGTCACTGTTTATTTCAGGGACGAAACATCGGTAGACGCCTGATACAGCCGCATAATCGGAAAGGTATGGTCATAATCTATGAAATTAAAAGAATTGCTTGACTGTGAAAACAGGGAGCTTGCGGAGCGTGAAATTACAGGTATAACCTGCGATTCAAGGGACGTTAAACCCGGATATGTATTTGTCTGCATTGACGGTACCGCAGCCGACGGTCATAAATTTGCCCCGTCAGCAAGTGAAGCCGGCGCGGCAGTAATAGTGGCCCAGAAGGACACGGGACTTGACAATCAGGTAATAGTAAAGGACACCCGCGCCACATATTCCGAAATGTGCGCTAAGTGGTTTAACAATCCGGCGGACAGTCTTGTGCTTTTGGGCGTTACTGGCACTAACGGGAAAACCTCGGTTACGTATATGCTTAAAAGTATTATAGAGCACGCAGGATATAAGGTAGGACTTATAGGCACTATACAGAATATGATAGGCGACAAGGTTATAGCTTCGCACAATACCACTCCTAATGCCTATGAAATAAATTCGCTGTTTGCGCTTATGAAGGCTGAAGGGTGTAAATATGTTATTATGGAGGTATCCTCCCACGCGCTTGACCAGTGCAGGGTGTATAACCTTAATTTTGAGGTTGCAATGTTTACAAACCTTACACAGGATCACCTTGATTATCATATTACAATGGATAATTACCTTGAGGCAAAAAAGAAGCTTTTTCATATGTGCAAAACCGCTGTTATAAACAGCGATGACGAATATGCCGAGCGGCTTATGGAGGGACTTACCTGCAAGATTGTAACCTATTCCACAGGCTGTAACTCCACCTATAGCGCAAACGGCATAAACTATAAGCCTGCAAGCGTGGAATACGAGCTTGTAAGTGATAATTCCATAAATCATATAAGGGTAAAAACCGGCGGAAGATTTACGGTTTATAATTCAATGTGTGCCGCTGTCTGCGCTTTAAATATCGGAATACCGATTGAAACTGTGACAAGCGCAATTGAATCACTCGGCGGCGTAAAGGGCAGGGCGGAGGTTGTACCCTGCGACCGTGATTTTACAATAATAATTGACTATGCGCACACACCTGACGGACTTAAAAACATCCTCGCAACCTTTAAGGAATGTAAGCGCAACCGCCTTATAGCGGTTTTCGGCTGCGGCGGCGACCGCGATAAAACAAAGCGTCCGATTATGGGAAGTATTGCCGTTCACAATGCCGACTATGTTATCGTTACAAGCGATAATCCCCGCACAGAGGAGCCTATGGCAATAATAAATGACATACTTGTCGGAACCGAAGGCTCCAAGACTCCCTGCAAGGTGATAGAAAACCGTATAGAGGCAATTAAATTTGCTGTTTCAATTGCACAAAAAGATGATATAATAGTTTTGGCAGGTAAGGGTCACGAAACCTACCAGATACTTAAAAGCGGCACTATACATCTTGACGAGCGCGAGGTAGTAGCCGAAGCCCTTAAGGAATTAAAATGAGCGGAAAGCAGGGTAAAATATGACCGTAGCTTTTAACGGTTATATTTTGCCCTAAAGAGCTAAAGAAAGGTATGGTTGTAAATATGAAAGATATAACACCGATTATCTCCGCATTGATTGCCTTTGCGGTGACTGCAGGACTGGGATATATTGTAATTCCTGCGTTAAGAAGGCTGAAATTCGGGCAAACTATTCTTGACATAGGCCCCAATTGGCATAAGGATAAACAGGGAACCCCCACAATGGGCGGTGTTATGACGGTTGCAGGCGTGCTTCTCGGCGTAGCCGCGGCGTTTGCCTTTTCGGCTTTTTCGGACGGCAGATTTTATGGCGAAATGCATGATCCGTTCAGACTGACCCTACTGCTTGCAGGACTTATAATGGCTATCTGTATGTCGGCAATCGGTTTTATTGACGATTATATCAAGGTCGTAAAAAAACGCAATTTAGGCCTTACGGCAAGGCAGAAGACCTTTTTACAGCTGCTTGTATCTGCGGCATATCTTGCAACGCTGGCGCTTTCGGGAATGAGTACGACATATATTCCCTTTGTTGGCGATGTTGATATTTTCAGCGGCTTCGGTCTGCTTTTCTGGCCTATAGCGCTTATGTTCATTTACGGCTTTACAAACGCCGTTAATCTGACCGACGGAATTGACGGTCTTGCTTCAACCGTAACGCTCGTTGTAGCCTGCGCCTTCATGCTCGGTGCCGGTTTCCTTTACAATATGGGTATGAACGCCATGGGCGCGGCACTTGCAGGTGCGTGCGTCGGCTTTGTAGTTTGGAACGCGCATCCTGCAAAGGTGTTTATGGGAGATACGGGCTCAATGTTCCTCGGCGGAATGGTAGTCGCCCTTTCGTTCGGCATAGGAAGGCCTATACTTCTGATATTTGCCGGCTTTGTTTATTTTATCGAAGCCCTTTCGGTAATGCTTCAGGTAGGTTATTACAAGGCGACTAAGAAAAGGCTGTTTAAAATGAGTCCGCTTCATCATCATTTTGAAATGTGCGGCTGGTCGGAGGAAAAAATCGTTTTCGTGTTTTCCGCCGTTGCTTTTGTGGGATGCGTAATTGCGCTGCTTCCTATTTTGTTTAACTGGTAAAATTTTTAAGGAGGATCGGTTATGGCTAAGGCTGTTAAACGCAAACGCGGTCTTATCAGGGATGAAGGCAAGATAGACATAACCTTTCTTGCCTTTGTGCTTATTCTTTTAACGGTGGGGCTCGTTATGCTGTTTTCTGCGAGCTACGCCTATTCCTACGCCTATTATAATAATAGCTATAAGTTTATAACAAGACAGGCGCTTTTCGCCGTTGTAGGCGTTATAGCGATGTTTGTAACCTCACGGATAGATTACCATGTGTGGCGAAAGCTCGCATGGATTGTATACGTTATAACGCTTGCAATGCTTGTGGTGCTTTTAATTATGCCGCCCATGGTTTCGGGAATGGATGTTAAGCGCTGGATAGTTATAGGGCCCGTGAATTTTCAGCCGTCAGAGGCCGCAAAATTTGCCGTGATTTTGCTTTTCTCATCGCTTATTTCGGCAAACTACAAGCAGATGAAAAGCCTTAAGTTTATAATTTTTTTAGTACTTCTTCTCGGTCTTACCTGCGGTCTTATCGTACTTGAACCGCACCTGTCGGCAACGATACTCGTATTTTCAATCGGCGTTGTTTTAATGATTGTCGGCGGACTTCAAAAGCGGTATATTGTAATCGGCGGTATCGGTGGAGTAGGTCTTCTTGCCGCAGGTATAACAATAGTAGGTTACAGCTCCGACCGTATTAAATACTGGCTTGACCCGTGGGCTGATTCGGTCGGAAAGGGCTTTCAGACCATACAGTCGCTGCTTGCAATCGGTTCGGGCGGAATACTCGGCAGAGGAATAGGTCAGTCAAGACAAAAATACCTTTGGGTGCCTGAGCCGCATAACGACTTTATATTTTCAATAGTCTGTGAGGAATTGGGTCTTGTAGGTGCCGTTTTAATTATTATTCTTTTCTGTTTGCTTGTTTGGCGCGGATTTACAATTGCTATGCGTTCGCCTGATAAATTCGGCTCTCTGCTTGCAATCGGACTTACCTTTCAGGTGGGTCTTCAGGCAATGCTCAATATTTGGGTTGTTACCAATACAATACCGAATACCGGTATCAGTCTGCCGTTTTTCAGCTACGGCGGCACTTCGCTTTTGATACTGCTTGCCGAAATGGGAATCGTGCTTTCGGTTTCACGGTATGCAAGTATGGAAAAGATGTAGGAGGCAAGCATATGAAGATTTTATTTGCGGGCGGCGGAACCGCAGGACACATAAATCCCGCGCTTGCGGTTGCAGGCTATATAAAAGAAAAACATCCTAACGCTTATATAGGCTATATCGGAACGGCAAACAAGCTCGAAGCAAAGCTTGTCCCCGAAAAAGGGTACGATTTTCATACCATTGATGTCGCAGGCTTTCAGCGAAGACTGTCGCTTAAAAATATTGCAAGAAATATTTCAGCGGCAGGTAAGGCGATTACTTCTTCGCGTGATTCAAGGCGGATTTTAAAGGAAATTAAACCAGATGTGGTTGTCGGAACAGGAGGATATGTCAGCGGGCCGGTGCTCCGTCAGGCGCAGAAGCTGGGTATTAAAACCGCCATTCACGAGCAGAACGCTTTTCCGGGAGTTACCACAAAAATGCTTGCCGAAAATGCAGATGCCGTAATGCTTGCAATGCCGCAGGCGGAAAAATATCTCAAGCTGAAAAAGCCTCCTATAATAACCGGAAATCCGATAAGGAGCGAGCTGCTTAATATAACGCGCGAGCAGGCGCGTAAAAAGCTGGGGCTTGATAACCGTCCGCTAATACTCTCATTCGGAGGCTCGCTCGGTGCAAGGCACATCAACGAAGCGGTAAGCGAGCTTATAAGATGGCATAACGGCACGCATAAATTTTATCATATTCACGGTACGGGAAGCGTAGGATTTGAGGGTATGAAGGAATCCCTTAAGGATATTACCCTGTGCGGCGAAATAGATATACGCGAATATATAAGCGATATGGCCGTTTGTATGGCGGCGGCGGATCTTGTTATCTGCCGTGCAGGCGCTATAACCTTAAGCGAGCTTCAGGCAATGGGTAAGCCGTCGGTTTTAATACCGTCGCCCTATGTTGCCGAAAATCATCAGTATCACAACGCAATGACCCTTAAAAGGGCAGGCGGCGCCGAGGTTATTGAGGAAAAGGACTTAAACGGCGAAAAGCTTATAGACACCGTGAGTCATTTAATAGAGAACAACCCTAAGCTTTCCGCAATGAGCGTGGCTGCCAAAAAAAACGCGATTATTGACGCAAACGAGCGTATTTACAAGGTAATTATGCAATTATATACGGGAGCGTGACAAAATACGCATTTTCGCATAGTATGAATTGAAGCGATTTGGTTCAGTCTACTGTGAGAGGGTGCGGTCAATGTCAGCCATAATAATAAACGGGGGAAACAGGCTTTCGGGAGAGTTGAATATTCAAGGGGCTAAAAACAGCGTGCTTCCGGTGCTTGCCGCCACGGTTCTGTGCGGCGGCGAATGTGTGATACATAATTGTCCGGAGCTTTCCGATGTAGAGACCTCGATTAGAATTCTTGCGCATCTCGGCTGCTTCTGCCTGCGTGACGGAAACAGTATAATTGTAAATTCAAGCGGTATGAACAGCTTTGAAATACCCGATGTGTTGATGCGTGAAATGCGTTCTTCGGTGGTTTTTCTCGGCGCTATAATCGGCAGAACAGGCAGGGCGGTCATCAGCAGTCCCGGCGGCTGCGAGTTAGGTCCAAGACCTATCGACCTTCATCTTGACGCTCTCTCTAAAATGGGGGTTGTAATCAAGGAAGAACGCGGATTTCTTAACTGCACTGCACCGGGCGGTCTTCACGGCGCAGAAATTCATCTCAGCTTTCCGAGCGTGGGGGCTACCGAAAATATCATTCTTGCCGCCGCCGTTGCAAAGGGAAGCACGGTAATCCACAATGCCGCTAAGGAGCCGGAAATCAGCGATCTTGCCGATTTTCTTAACAGCGCCGGTGCCCGTATTTACGGCTGCGGCTCCGACACAATAGAAATTCACGGTGTAAACAGCCTTAACGGCACCGAACATACAATTATACCCGACCGAATTGCCGCCGCTACATATATGGCCGCCGCGGCTGTAACAGGCGGTACGCTTACGCTTAATAATGTAATGCCGTCTCATCTGGTCGCGGTTATGTGGGTGTTCAGGGAATGCGGGTGTGTGGTTGAACCCTACGGCAAGACGATAGTTTTAAGGGCGCCCGAAAGGCTTAAGCGCGTGCCTACGGTGCGAAGTCAGGTTTATCCGGGATTTCCGACCGACGCAGGGCCCATTGTAATTGCAATGCTTACTAAGGCGGACGGAACCTCGGTATTTGCCGAAAATATATTCCAAAACCGTTTTAGGTATATAGATGAGCTTCGGCGATTCGGCGCAAAAATCAAGACCGAGGACAGGGTCGCCGTAGTAGAGGGCGTACCGCGGCTGTCGGCGGCGGATGCCGAATGTACCGATTTAAGGGGAGGGGCTGCACTCGTAATAGCCGCCCTTGCGGCAAACGGGACATCGGAAATCACCCAAATTCAGCACATTGAGCGCGGATATGATAATATAACCGGCTGCTTTTCATCAATCGGAGCCGATATATCGCTTAAGAAATAACAGCAAGGGAAATGATGCTTTGAAAAAAAAGGAATATAAGGACGATTTTGAACGGCGGCGCGCAGAACGACAGCGGCGAATCAGAAAACGGAGAACAATTATTTTCTTCATCTGTTTTATTATAATAGCGGCGGCGGTAGGCGTTGCGCTATGTCTCACGGTGTTTTTTCCTATTGAGAAAATAACCGCTTCGGGCAGCAAGGTATACACGCCTGAGCAGATAGTAAGCTCCTGCGGACTTAAAAAGGGAGATAATCTTTTCACTTTTTCCGAAACCGATCTTAATGAAACCCTGCGCCGCGCGCTGCCGTATATAGAAAGCGTCGCCGTAAAGCGGAGTCTTCCGGGCAGTGTAGAACTAACCGTTAAGGATTCAAGCGAATATGCCTGCTTTAATGTTGACGGCGGATTTTATGTAATAAATTCTCAGGGCTTTGTTTTAAACCGATACGATTCAAAACCCGAGAATATTCTTGAAATACGCGCGTCTGACGTAAAGTGCGAGGT
>JAEDML010000008.1 GCA_016303035.1 Clostridiaceae bacterium
TTCAGGTTAGAGCCTGCCGAAGAAATGCCCAAGGATATGCTGCTTGCTATGGAAAAGGAGGCAACGGGACTTTATATGTCGGGCCATCCTATGGACGATTATCGGGCATTTACCGAGAGGTCGGGAATGGCAAAAACCTCGGATATTGTCGCAAGGCGGTACCGCGACGGCAAGCGCGTATCGGTAGCCGGAGTAATAGGAAATCTTAAGGTGCGCCAGTTAAAAAACAATAATCTTTTAGCCTCGGCTGTCATCGAGGATATATACGGCTCGGTTGAGGTTACTGTCTTTGCAAACGCCTACGGTATGTATAAATCATTGCTTACATCGGGCAGTCCTATAATACTTTCGGGCAGAATTTCCGAAATGGAGGACCGCGACCCCGAAATAATCTGTGAAAAGGTCGAACGCATACCCGAAAGCGCAAAAAGTGCCGCAGGGGCATTAAAATATAAATCGGGACTTTATTTAAAGGTAAAAAATACCGAGTGTCAAGAGTTTAAAGCTGTGCGCGAATTCTTAAAAAAGCATCACGGAAACACCCCGGTTTATATATACTGTACCGAAACGGGCAGAAAGCTTGAGGCTCCCGAATCACTCAGGGTAAACGCGCGGGATGAAATAATATCGCTTTTCGGTGATATAATAGGTAAAGAAAATGTAAAATTGATAAAATAAGTGTTGAATATTATCGGCTTTTGGTTTATACTTTGATAAGATTCAGTTACGGAGATGATTATGATGAAAACAATAGGTGTACTCACAAGCGGCGGCGACGCGCCCGGAATGAATGCGGCGGTACGCGCTGTTGTAAGAACGGCCGCCTCCCTCGGAATGACGGTAAAGGGAATCCGCAGGGGTTATAACGGCCTTATAGAGGGAGATATTATAGATTTGGATATACGCTCGGTGTCGGACATAATTCACCGTGGCGGCACAGTGCTTTATACCGCGAGAAGCCCGCGCTTTAAAACCGAAGAGGGTATGGCAGAGGCAATCGCTAACTGCAAGAGGTTCGGTATTGAGGGTATTGCAGTTATAGGCGGCGACGGTTCATACCGCGGCGCGCGCGACCTTTCTCTGCGCGGAATACCCTGCGTGGGAATCCCCGGCACTATTGATAACGATATTTCTTCTACCCAGTATACAATAGGCTTTGATACCGCAATGAACACCGCAATGGAGATGGTCGATAAGATTCGCGATACCGCGCAGTCTCACGACCGATGCAGCGTGGTTGAGGTTATGGGCCGCAGAGCCGGATATATCGCCTTGCAGACGGGCATCGCGGTAGGCGCTACTGCAATATTGGTGCCTGAGGTTGAAGTAAAGATTGACGATGTTATTCAAAAAATACGCGATACTCAGAAGACCGGCAAAAAGCACTTTATCGTTGTTGTTGCCGAGGGTATCGGCGGCGTTGAGGATATTGCCAAGAAAATTGAGGAAAGCACAGGAATCGAAACCAGAGCCACGGTACTCGGCCATGTTCAGCGCGGCGGCAGTCCGACGGTGCGCGACCGCGTAATGGCAACCCAGATGGGTTATGCCGCTGTTGAGCTTCTTAATAAGGGCATCGGAAACCGCGTTATCTGCTACCGTGACGGTAAGATTGTCAACGAGGATATTTACGAGGCTTTGAATATGAAAAAGCCCTTTGATGACGATATGTACAATATCGCCCATGTGACATCAATTTAACGCATAAAGCCGTCTCAAGCACAGAAATTGAGACGGCTTTTTAATTAGGCAGGTGAGTATTTTGTCAAAGCAAAAGGTAATGGTGGGTATGAGCGGCGGCGTGGATTCCTCGGTTACTGCGGCGGTTCTTATGCTGGAAGGGTATGATGTAAGCGGAGTAACCCTGCGGCTTTACGACGGTGAGGATTACGAAAGCGGAATCAGTAAAACCTGCTGTTCTATGTCGGATGTTGAGGACGCGCGCGCGGTGTGCTGCAGACTCGGAATACCGCATTATGTTTTCAATTTCAAACAGCGGTTTAATGAAAAGGTAATAAAGAATTTTATAGATGAATATAAAAACGGAAGAACGCCGAACCCCTGTATAGAGTGCAACCGCCGAATAAAGTTTGACGAAATGCTCAACCGCGCAAAGCTTTTGGGATACGATAAAATTGCTACGGGACACTATGCTTCGGTTGACAGACGCGAGGACGGAAGATGGCTTTTAAAGCGCGCAAAGGACCGTAATAAGGACCAGACCTATGTGCTTTATTCGCTGACGCAGGAGCAGTTATCGAGAACCCTTTTTCCTCTCGGCGCTCTTTCAAAGCCGCAGGTAAGAGAGCTTGCCTGTAATTACGGCTTTGAAAACGCGAAAAAGCCCGACAGTCAGGATATCTGTTTCGTGCCTGACGGCGATTACGCCGCGTTTATTGAGAGGTATACGGGAAAGCAGTCGCAAAGCGGAGAATATGTCGATGTAAACGGTAATTTCCTCGGAAAAAACAATGGGGTAATACGCTACACGATAGGTCAGAGAAAGGGACTCGGAATCGCCCTCGGTAAGCCTATGTTTGTAATCAGCAAGGACGCTCAATCCAACCGTGTGGTTTTGGGGGATGAAGCTCTGCTTTTCTACCGCAGGGTACTGGTAAACGACCTTAATTTCATACCCTTTGATGAGCTGCATGGCGAAATGCGAGTTACCGCCAAGCTGCGCTACCGCCATACTGAACAGCCTGCGGTTATAAGACCCTGTGACGGCGGCGTGCTTATAGAGTTTGACGAGCCTCAGCGCGCGCCGAGTCCCGGTCAGGCGGCGGTTTTTTATGACGGTGATACTGTCGTAGGCGGCGGAACCATTGTCAAAGGTATAGAATAATTTTTTACATATAAGAGGTGTTTTCTGTTGGACGAGAGAATCGAAACTACAATTAAAAATCTTCAAAAGAACGGTATGCAGGCTTTTTTTGCTAAGACGCGGCAGGATGTTTGCGATAAGGTAAAGGAATTGCTTTTTGACGGCTGTACAATTACTGCAGGCGGCTCGGTTTCGCTTAAGGAAAGCGGAGTTTGGGATATAATGAATGAAAAAAGGTACAATTTCTTTGACCGTTCAAGGCAGGGTATTACAGAGGAGGAAAAGCTTCAGGCTTTTAAGGAGGCAATCGGCTGCGATTTCTTCTTTTGCTCGGCTAATGCGATTACCGAAAACGGCGAGCTTGTAAATGCCGACGGTTTTTCAAACCGAATTTCTTCAATAGCCTTCGGGCCTAAAAATGTTATTGTTGTAGCAGGCGTAAATAAAATTGTAGGCAATGTAAGAGAGGGTATGCTGCGAATAAAAACCACAGCCGCCCCCAAAAACGCGGTAAGGCTTTCAATACCTACTCCGTGCGCTAAGCTCGGGCACTGTATCGCGCTTGAAAGGTGCAACGACCCCGAATTTACCGACGGCTGTGCAGGGGAAAACCGTATATGCGCAAATTATCTTGTTTCAGCAAAGCAGCTTACCAAAAACCGCATCAAGGTAATCATCTGCGGCGAGGAGCTGGGTTATTAAATCTGTATTTACGGCATATCTTTCTATATATAAGCTTTTATAGAGAGGTGTGCCGTTTTGAAAAAATTTATAGCTTTTTTACTGTGCGCCGCACTTTGCTGCGGAATTACAGCAACCGCCGAGGGAGCGGTTACGGTATCAAGCGAGTGCGATATTTCGGATATTGACATCCCGATAGAGACCGCCGTTACAAACGCCGCAATAGGACAGACTCTTGATATTAAGGCAAAGTCGTCTGTTTTGATGGAGCCTAATACCGGAACCGTGCTTTATGAGGATAACGCAGATGAAGCATTGGCTCCTGCCTCAATTACCAAAATTATGTCGCTTTTACTTGTAATGGAGGCTATTGACAGGGGAGATTTTACTACCGAAACCGTAGTATCCGCAAGCGAGCACGCCTGCAGTATGGGCGGTTCACAGATATGGCTTGAACCGGGTGAGAGTATGACGGTAGACGACCTACTTAAGGCGTCGGTAATCGCGTCGGCAAACGACGCTATGGTAGCTTTGGGCGAAACCGTTGCCGGCAGTGAGGAAGGCTTTGTCGCTATGATGAACGCAAAGGCCAAGGAGCTCGGTATGACGGGTACGAATTTTGTAAACGCTACGGGGCTTGACGCCGAAGGACACGTTACCACCGCGCACGATGTGGCGGTTATGTCCTGCGAGCTTATAAAGCATGACCTTATAAAGAAATATTCCACTGTCTGGATGGATACCCTGCGCGACGGCAAGAGCGAGCTTGTAAACACCAATAAGCTTGTACGCTTTTACGAGGGAACTACGGGACTGAAAACAGGAACCACAAGCACGGCGGGTTACTGCCTTTCCGCAACGGCGGAGCGTAACGGAATGGAGCTTGTTGCCGTAATTATGGGCGGTGAGACAAGCGGCGACAGGTTTAACGGCGCTAAAAAACTGCTTGATTTCGGCTTTGCAAACTATACCTTTACGCGCGTTGACGCCGGTATAGAGGAGGGTACAACCGCTCCCGTAAATAACGGAACCGAAAAGCAGGTGAAAATTAAAGCCGAAAATACCCTTAACGCCCTGCTTGAAAAGACCGCTTCTTCCGATATTACGCGAGATACGGTTATTAACGAAAATCTGACGGCGCCGATTAAAAAAGGCGATACCGTCGGCAGTGTAAATGTATATATCGGCGACAATCAGCTCGGAACAATTCCGCTTGTGGCGTGCGAGGATGTTCCCAAGCTTACAATAAAGGTAACGGTAAAATGGATTTTAAAAGGACTTTTCAGTCTGTGATAAATTTCTAATTTTTATATATCCTTAAACTTTTAATGAATAATTTGTATTTTAACTTGAAATATATCACAATATAATGTAAAATAAACCATAGAAAAATAAAAGATTTCGAGGGAGAAAAATGGCACTTAAGTTCAATTATTCCTTTGCGGAGCAGTTTATCCGCGAAAACGACCTTAAAGGTCTTGAGACGCAGGTTGCCGCGGCTCACCGTACAATTGAAGAAAGAAACGGACTCGGCAACGATTTTTTGGGTTGGGTAAATCTTCCGACCGATTATGACAAGGAGGAATTTGCGCGCATTAAGGCCGCCGCGGCTAAAATCCGCAAGGATACCGATATTTTAATAGTTATCGGAATCGGCGGTTCCTATCTCGGTGCACGCGCCGCAATCGAATTTTTAAAGGGACCGTATTACAATAATTTGCGTGACGGCGCACCGGAAATTTATTTTGCCGGCAACAGCATAAGCGGCTCATATCTTTCGGATATGATAAAGCTGTGCGAGGGTAAGCGTGTTTCGGTAAACATTATTTCAAAGTCGGGTACTACTACCGAGCCTGCGGTTGCTTTCCGCGTGTTCCGTAAGTATCTTGAGGAGCATTACGGCGAAGAAGAAGCCGCAAAGCGTATCTACTGCACTACCGACAGGGCAAGGGGCACCCTTAAAAAGCTGGCCGACGAAAAAGGCTATGAATGCTTTGTTGTTCCCGATGATGTCGGCGGCCGTTACTCGGTTCTTACAGCCGTCGGTCTTCTTCCGATTGCCGCGGCAGGCGCCGATATTGATAAGCTTATGGCAGGAGCCGCAGAAGCTGCAAAGGACTATAACGAGCCTGATATGTATAAGAATGACTGCTATACCTATGCCGCTCTTCGCAACGCATTATACCGCAAGGGTAAATCGGTTGAGCTGCTTGTCAGCTACGAGCCGCGCTTTACAATGATGTCCGAATGGTTTAAGCAGCTCTTCGGTGAGAGCGAGGGCAAGGATAATAAGGGACTTTTCCCTGCTTCCGTTACCTTCTCTACCGACCTTCATTCTATGGGTCAGTTTATACAGGACGGCAGCCGCGTTATGTTTGAAACGGTTGTTAAGTTTAACGAGAGCGACAGCGATGTTGTAATCGAGGAAGAGGCCGAAAACGGAGACGGACTTAATTTCCTTGCAGGAAAAACAATGTCCTATGTTAACTCAAAAGCGTTTGAGGGTACGGTACTCGCCCATACCGACGGCGGCGTTCCCAACCTTGTTATAAGCGTTGATAAACCCGATGAGGAAAATCTCGGACGGCTTATATACTTCTTTGAAAAGGCATGCGCTGTATCGGGTTATATTCTCGGTGTAAATCCGTTTGATCAACCCGGGGTTGAGAGCTATAAGAAGAATATGTTTGCGCTGCTCGGCAAGCCGGGCTACGAAGCGCAGAAGGCGGAGCTTGAAGCGCGTCTTAAATAGGAACAGAACCAACTGCCGTAAAGGCAGTCAAATAGAAAAGGAGCTGGTATAAATGATTAAACTCATTATCGGGAAAAAAGGTTCGGGAAAGACTAAAAAATTGGTGGATATGG
Organism: Clostridiaceae bacterium; assembly: GCA_016303035.1. Lineage (GTDB taxonomy): Bacteria > Bacillota > Clostridia > Oscillospirales > Acutalibacteraceae > UBA737. The sequence goes on from JAEDML010000008.1 coordinate 6,371, forward strand.
TTAATTCGGCAGCCGAAACAAGTCTAGGCAACGTCGTTTGCATTGAAAAAGGCGACACATTAACTTATTCCGTTACACATAAAGCAAGACTGATAGATGCGGACGCTTTCGGTATATCCGGCTACGGCGAATATTACGGTATGGTAGCAGGAATAAAGGCAGGCAACCATGATGTAACCCATATTTTCGGCGACGCTACGCTTAGAATAGGCAGCCGCGATTATGAGGAGCTTACCGCTTTCCTTGAAAGAATAGCAAAGATTGACGATGTAGAGTTTATCTTTACGGTTTCCGCCGATGAATCGGAACTGCCGAAAAAGCTTTCCGATATTGCGGAGATTTGCTGAAAAGGCTTGCGGGCGGCATATGCCGCCCGTTAATTTTTTCGGATGCGGCAGATAATTTCAAATAAATTCTTGACAAAGGCTTATCTTGTATATATAATATTCTTTGTGACGATAGAGGTGGAAGTATGATTATTGATTTAAGAAAGATATTCGTCAATGATAATTCTTCTTTACCGATTGAGTATGAGTTGGATATGAGCTCGGTTGAATTTTCAGGCGGTTTTCCGCTCAAAAAGCCTGTAAAATTTTCCGGTAAGGTATTCAACAAGGCAAGTCTTGTAGGCTTGCAGGCTGTAATCAGCTATGAATTCGACGCCCCGTGCGACCGTTGCGGCACAAGCACTCGGCGTGAGCACAGAATAAAGCTTGACAAGGTTCTGGCACCCTCTATTGAAGGGGAGGAAAGCGACAGTATAATTCTCACACCCGATATGAAGCTTGATTTAGACGAGCTTATTTCGGGCGAGGTTATCGTAAGCGTTCCTATGAAGCATCTTTGCCGGGACGATTGCAGAGGTATTTGTCCGCGGTGCGGCAAAAACCTGAACGAGGGTGAATGTGACTGTCCTAAAAAGGAAATTGATCCTCGGCTTTCTGCACTTGCTGAATTACTGGATAACTGAAAATATTGATTTATCAATTTAAGGAGGTGCTGAAAAATGGCAGTACCAAAGAGAAAGACATCTAAAGCAAGACGCGACAAGAGAAGAAACAACGTCTGGAAAATTAGCGCTCCGACCCTGGTTAAATGTTCTAACTGCGGCGAATACAAGCGCGCACACAGACTCTGCCCCTCATGCGGCAAGTATGACGGACGCGAGGTTGTAAAGGTCGGCGAGTAATTTATCGTTCGAAAGCGGCAGAGGAGGAGGAATCCTCCTCTGCTTTTTTCATATCAAACGGGAATACTATATCGAGGTGATTTTTGTGTCTGTAATAATTAAATCGGCAGATGTCGGAAGTCCTGCCGCGCGCGCCGGAATCAGCGGCGGAGAAACGCTGGTTTCTATAAACGGAAACGGGATAGAGGACGTGCTTGACTACCGATTTTATCAGAACGAGAGCAGACTTATCCTCGGTATAATCGGCGAAAACGGAAAATTAAAAAAAATAAGGATAAAAAAAGAAGAAGATGAAGAGTTAGGTCTGGAATTTGAAACCTATCTTATGGATAAAAAACATTCCTGCCTTAATAAATGCATATTCTGCTTTATAGACCAGCTCCCTCCGGGACTTAGGGAAAGTCTTTACTTTAAGGATGACGATTCGCGTCTTTCCTTCCTTTTCGGAAACTATATCACACTTACAAATATTACCGAGCATGAAATCGAGCGCATTATCAGAATGCATATAAGCCCCATAAATATTTCGGTTCATACCACTAATCCTGAGCTTCGGGTTAAAATGATGACCAATAAAAACGCAGGGCGCGTGCTTTCGGTAATCGACCGCTTTAATGATGCGGGAATAAAAATCAACTGTCAGCTGGTGCTTTGTCCCGGGTATAATGACGGTGCAGAGCTTGAAAAGACACTCGGCGACCTTACCGCCCTTGAAAACGCCGAATGTATAGCCGCGGTGCCGGTGGGTCTTACAAGATACCGCGAAGGGCTTGCACGGCTTGAACCCTTTAATCAAAAAACGGCGGGCGATGTGCTTGATATAATCGACCGTTTCGGGGACGAGTGCGTAAAAAAATACGGGGAAAGACGGGTTTACGGCGCCGACGAATTTTACCTGTTAGCCGGCAGAGATATTCCGCCTGCCGAGTATTACGGCGATTTTTTACAGCTTGAAAACGGCGTGGGGCTTTGGGCGCTGTTGCTTGACGAGGCTGTAAAGGCGATAAACGAGAGCGATTACGGTTTAGATAAGCCGAGAAAGGTATCGCTTGCCACCGGCGAAGCCGCCTATCCGCTTTTAAAGCATATAGTTGACTTATGTAAAGAAAAATGGCATAATTTAGATTGCAGAGTTTATGCCGTAAAAAACAATTTCTTCGGCGGCAGAATAAGCGTTTCGGGGCTTGTTACCGCAACGGATATTTATGATCAGCTCAAGGGTACCGACCTTGGAGAGGAACTGCTTATACCCTCGGTTATGCTAAGGCAGGAGGGCGATATGTTTCTTGACAGCGTAACCGTTTCGGAGCTGTCAGAGCGGCTTAATATTAAAATTACACCTGTAGATAACGACGGTTGGCTTCTTATCGACCGTATTTTGGGTAAAAAAGAGTAAGGGGGCGCAGTTATGGCAAAACCGATTGTTGCCGTGGTAGGAAGACCGAATGTCGGAAAATCCACGCTGTTTAATAAGCTTATCGGCAAACGCCTTTCGATTGTGGACGATACGCCGGGCGTTACGCGCGACCGTATTTACGGCGACGCCGAATGGCTCGGTAAAAAAATGATGCTTGTGGATACCGGCGGTATCGAGCCGAAAACCGATGATGTAATACTTGCCAATATGCGCGCTCAGGCGCAGTTAGCTATTGATACCGCATCGGTAATAATATTTGTTACCGACCTTAAAAGCGGTGTTACAGCCGCCGATATGGATATTGCGGCAATGCTTCAAAGAAGCGGCAAGCCGATAGTTTTGTGCGTCAATAAATGCGATACTGTGGGCGAGCCGCCTATGGAGTTTTACGAATTCTACAATCTCGGAATCGGCGAACCGATTGCCGTTTCCTCGGTACACGGTCACGGAACGGGCGATTTGCTTGACGAGGTAATAAAACACATTCCCGAATCGGAATTTGAAGAAGATGATGAGGATATTATAAATGTAGCGGTTATAGGAAAGCCTAACGCCGGAAAATCCTCCCTTGTAAACCGCATAGCAGGGGAGCAAAGGTCTATTGTTTCGGATATTGCAGGCACTACGAGGGACGCTATTGACACATCTGTTGAAAATAAATACGGAAAATTTAATTTTATAGATACCGCGGGTCTTCGCCGTAAAAGCCGCGTGGAGGACAAGATTGAAAAATACAGCGTTCTGCGCGCTAAAATGGCTATTGAACGCGCCGATGTCTGCGTTATAATGATAGACGGAACCGACGGATTTACAGAGCAGGATTCCAAGGTAGCGGGGCTCGCCCTTGAGGACGGCAAAGCCTGTATTATAGCCGTAAACAAGTGGGATATAGTCGATAAAGACGGTAAAACTATGGATAGCTTCAGGCGGCAGCTTATGAAGGACTTTTCCTTTATGTCCTATGCGCCGATAATCTTTATTTCGGCAAAAACGGGTCAGCGTATAGACAGGCTTTTCGAGCTGATTAAATATGTTCATTCACAAAACACAATGCGCATTTCAACCGGAATGCTTAACGATATTCTTGCAGATGCTACCGCAATGGTACAGCCGCCTACCGACAAGGGCAAAAGGCTTAAAATTTATTATATGACCCAAGCGTCTACAAAGCCTCCTACCTTTGTATGCTTCTGCAATAAGGCGGAGCTTTTCCATTTTTCTTATCAGAGATATTTAGAAAACAGGATACGCTCAACCTTCGGGCTTGAGGGTACGCCCGTAAGATTTATCATCCGTGAAAGGGGAGACCGACAGTAATGCTTATACTTGCAGCGGCAACCGTTATTGTTGCCTATCTTCTCGGAAGTATAAATTTTGCCGTTATATTCGCAAATATGTTCCTTAAAAAGGATGTAAGAAAATACGGCAGCGGAAACGCAGGAACAACAAATGTTATGCGTGTCGCAGGTCTGCTTCCGGGTATTCTTACATTTGTTTTTGATGCGCTTAAGGGACTTTTGGCATGCTTTGCCGGTAAGGTTATATTCAATTATATTTTCGTAACCTCGGGCTTAGAGTGGGCAAATCCCGTGTACGGAGCGTACCTTTGCGGCGTTGCCTGTATGATAGGGCATGTTTTTCCGATTTTCTTCCAGTTTAAGGGCGGAAAGGGCGTTGCAACAAGCGTCGGAATTTTTGCAATTTGCTGTCCTAAGGCGATTATTATAGGACTTGCGGTATTTGCGCTGTGCGTGCTTATTTCGCGTATAGTTTCCTTGAGCTCGCTTGTGGCGGCGGTTACGGTAATAACCCTTTCAATGGTGTTTTACAGCCGCGGCGCTCTTCTTTGGCCGCAGGCGGTATTAAGTATTTCAATGGGCGTTATTATATTTTTAAAGCATTCGGAAAATATTAAGCGTTTAATTTCTGGAAGTGAATCAAAGCTTAACATCAGGAGGCATAAAAAGAATGGCTAAAATTACCGTTTTAGGTGCAGGCGGCTGGGGAATGGCTCTTGCAATTTCGGCATACGGCGTCGGGAACGATGTAACTATTTGGTCGCCTTTTAAAGAAGAAGTGGAAATGCTTACTGCCAAGCGTACAAACGAGAAATTGCTTAAAGGGGTAATGCTTCCAAAGGAAATAAACATTACCTCCGATCTTTCCTGCGTCAGCGGCTCGCTCATAACGATACTTGCAACACCGTCAACGGTTATAAGAAGCGTGGCGGCAAGTCTTGCAAAGCAAAAGGATTTCGGCATTGTAGTAAATGTTGCAAAGGGACTTGAACGCGGCAGTCTTAAACGGCTTTCAGAGGTAATTGCCGACGAAATACCCGGCGCTAATATTGTGGTGCTTTCGGGTCCCTCTCACGCGGAGGAGGTCGCAAGGAATATTCCCACCTCGGTCGTAGCGGCCTCACTCAGCATTCCCGCGGCGCAGATTGTTCAGGATGTTATGTCGAGCGATTACCTGAGAATTTATACCGCGTCCGATATGGTGGGTGTGGAGCTCGGCGGAGCTCTTAAAAATGTCATCGCAATCGCCGCGGGCTTCTGCGACGGATTAGGACTCGGCGACAATACAAAGGCGGCGCTTATAACAAGGGGACTTGCCGAAATGGCAAGACTCGGCGTATGTATGGGCGCTAAGGAATATACCTTTGCAGGGCTTACGGGTATCGGCGACCTTGTAGTTACCTGCACCTCTCAGCACAGCCGCAACAACCGATTCGGAAACAAGGTCGGTCGCGGAGTACCCGTACAGCAGGCATTAAATGAGGTGGGAACGGTCGAGGGCTATTACGCAGCCCTTATGGCGCATGAGCTTTCAAAAAAATATAATATCGAAATGCCGATAATAAACGAATGTTATGCAATTTTGTATGAGGGCAAGGATGTACGGGACGTTGTAACCGACCTTATGCGGCGCCCAAACAGAAGCGAGCATTAAAGCTTAATACTTGACAAAACATAAAACCGAAGTTATTATATAATATATTGATAAAGGCTGTGACGGGAGTTAAGTAGCCGTAAGTACCTGTTTTCAGAGAGAAGATGTTTTGCTGTGAATCTTCATCAGGCTGTCGGTGAAGCTGTCCCCGAGCCGTACCCGAAAGGGATAACGCCTGTTCCCCGTTAAAGGAACGCGGTATTTTTGCCGGCAGAGTGCGGAAAGGGTTTTCCGAATTCAGGTGGTAACACGGATTTTTATTCGTCCTGAGCGTTATTGCGCTTTAGGACGATTTATTTTTACAGGGAGGTTTTTACTATGGAAAAGGAACTTATAAAACTGCTTCATCACAATGCGCGCTACACGGTAGAGGAGCTTGCAACAATGCTTGATACTTCTGAAACGCAGGTTGCGGCTCTTATAAAAAAGCTTGAAGATAACGGCACAATACGCGGCTACAAGGCCGTGATAAATTGGGATAAGGTAGAGGACGGTGCCTGCGTTTCGGCTATTATCGAGCTCAATGTAGTACCCAAAGCGGGCTTAGGCTTTGAAGAGGTTGCCGAGAAAATTATGAAATACCCCGAGGTTGAATCGGTTTATCTAATGTCGGGCGTATATGACCTTAATGTTGTAGTTAAGGGTAAAACACTGCAGGATATTGCACGGTTCGTCGCTAAGGAGCTTGCAACCATCGACACCGTAACTTCAACCACAACACATTTCGTTATGCGCCGTTATAAGGAAATGAATGTTGAGCTTTGCTCACCCAAAGAGGACGAAAGAGGACAGTTCTGGTTATGATAAATTATGATAAGGTACTTAATCCTACCGTTGTGTCGATAAAGCCGTCCGGAATACGCAAGTTTTTCGATATCGCTGCCACAATGAAGGATGTTATTTCTTTAGGCGTGGGTGAGCCGGATTTTCAAACCCCGTGGCAGATACGCAAGGCAGGTATAAACTCACTTGAAAAGGGAAAAACGCGCTATACCTCTAATAAGGGTATAGATACGCTTCGTTCCGAAATAGCTAAATTTACCAAAAGAAAATACAATCTTGAATACGACCCTGAAAGGGAAATTCTTGTAACGGTCGGCGGAAGCGAGGCGATAGATGCCGCAATAAGAGCGGTAGTTTCCACAGGGGATGAGGTTATCATACCCGAACCGAGCTATGTCTGCTACGAGCCGATAACCGAGCTTGCAGGAGGTAAGCCGGTGGTTATCGAAACAAAGGCGGAAAACGATTTTAAGGTAACGCCCGAGGAACTAAGAGAAAAAATCACACCTAAAACAAAGGTGCTTATTCTTCCGTATCCCTGCAACCCTACCGGAGCCATAATGGAAAGGGAGGACCTTGAAAAAATTGCCGAGGTTTTGCGCGGTACCGACATTATTGTTATTTCGGATGAAATATACGCTCAGCTGACCTTCGGCGGAAAGCCCCATGTTTCGGTTGCCGAAATTGAGGGTATGAAGGAGCGTACTGTCGTTGTAAACGGCTTTTCAAAGACCTTTTCAATGACAGGCTGGCGCTTAGGGTATGCCTGCGGACCCGCTCCGCTTATAAAGCAGATAACCAAAATACATCAGTTTGCCATTATGTGCGCACCTACAACCTCGCAGTATGCCGCTATTGAGGCGCTTACCAACTGTGATGAGGATGTTGAGGAGATGAAAAGACAGTATAATATGCGCCGCCGACTTATGGTTGCGGGCTTTAACAAAATCGGTCTTGAGTGCCGTGAGCCCAAGGGAGCCTTCTATGCCTTTCCGTCAATTAAGAGCACGGGAATGTCAAGCGATGAATTCTGCGAAAAGCTGCTTTACAGCAAAAATGTCGCCGTGGTTCCGGGAACGGCTTTCGGCAGCGGCGGAGAAGGGTTTATACGCGCTTCATATTGCTATTCTACCGAGCATATTTCCGAGGCTATTTCACGCATCGGGGAATTTGTAAAGGAAATACGGGGTTAAGCGCAATCGCTTGATAAACATATTTAAAAAAATTTACTTTATATTTTGCCGAAGATAATATATAATGTAAACATAGGTTATAATAGCTTTAAACCGGCGAAACATAAATTTATTAACGGAGGTACCGAAAATGAAACAGTTAGCAGGCACAAAAACAGAACAGAATTTGAGAGACGCCTTTTCAGGCGAATCGCAGGCAAGAAACAAGTATACATTTTACGCTTCTAAGGCAAAGAAGGACGGATATGTTCAGATAGCCTCAATATTCGAAGAAACAGCCGCCAATGAAAAGGAGCATGCTAAAATTTGGTTCAAGCTGCTTCATGACGGCGGCATACCCGGCACCGCTGAAAACCTTTTGGACGCCGCCGAGGGCGAAATGTTTGAATGGACCGATATGTATGACAGAATGGCAAAGGAGGCAAGGGAAGAGGGCTTTGACGATATAGCGGCTCTCTTTGAAAAGGTAGGCGCGATAGAGAAAACTCATGAGGAGCGTTACCGCAAGCTGCTTGCCAATGTTAAGGACGGTCTTGTATTCTCAAGGGATAACGATATGATTTGGAAGTGCTCTAACTGCGGACATATCGTAATCGGCAAAAAAGCGCCGGAGGTATGCCCTGTTTGCAGCCATCCGCAGGCATACTTCGAAATCAAAGCCGAAAATTATTGATATTTAATGTTTTTTGGGGGCGCAGAATAATCTGCGCCTTTCGGTCACTTTTAAAAGATAAAGGATAGGTGATAGCCGTGTCAGCTCCTATACTGTACATAGTCGTTC
>JAEDML010000136.1 GCA_016303035.1 Clostridiaceae bacterium
GACGGAATAGACTGTTGTTTATCATAACCGCACCAGCATGAAGCTACATAATAGGGCGTTCCCCCAACAAACCAAAGGTCATTCTGGTCGTTTGAGGTTCCGGTCTTTGCGTAAATCTTCATATTTGGAATATAGGATGCAGCGGCCTTACCTGTTCCGTTTGCACCGTATACAACATTGCGGAGCAAATGATTCATAACGGTGGCGGTATCCTCGCTTATAGCCATTGCGGGTTCGCTTTTATAAGAAAGGATAACCTCATCATGCTGATTTGTAACCTTTGTATACAGCGTGGGTCGGTAGTAGAGACCTCCGTTGCCGAAAACGGCATAAGCCGCGGCAGATTCGATTGTTGTAAGACCGCCGTTTGTTCCGCCCATTCCCAGTGGCGAAAGATTGACATCTTCGCTTGTAAGGGTGGTAACGCCGAGCTTTTGCGTAAGAAAATCAAAGGAGACCTGCGTTCCGAGTTTGTTTACAAGATAAACCGGAATCGTATTAACCGAACGTTCAAGCGCGTACTGTACGGTGATGTTACCCCAGTAGGACTTGTACCAGTTTACGGGAGTCCAGCCGCTGTAATTAGCCGCATTATCGTTGACTATGCTTGAATAGTGGATAAGGTCCTGTTCGATTGCAGGTGCATACGCGGCAATCGGTTTCATTGTAGAGCCCGGCTGTCTTACAGCGTCGGTAGCGCGGTTAAATCCGCGATTTTCGGTCTTTTCACCTATACCGCCAACCAGTCCCTTAACATGACCCTGATAATCCATTACCGTCATAGAGCCCTGCAGGGTTTGACCGTCCTTACCCTTAACCGCGTATGATGTGTCGGAAAATGTCGTCTCAAGCTGACTTTGTATATTAGGATCCAGCGTCGCGTAAATCTTATATCCCCCGTTATAAAAATTGTTGGAGGCGCGGGTCGGGTCAAAGCCGTATTTTTCGGCAATATCCTCGGTTACCTGATCTATAAGCGCGTCAACAAAATATGAGTTGATTTCGCTTTCGTTTAAAACCTCTTTTGAGGCGACAAGATTAAGCTCGGAATTAACCGCCTCATCATACTCCTCCTCGGTAATATAGCCTTGAGAAAGCATTTCGTAAAGCACGGTATTGCGGCGCTTTTCGTTAGCCTCGGGGTTATCGTCGGGCGCGTAATTACTGGGGCTTTTTGTGATTGCGGCGAGAGCGGCGCACTCTACAAGCGAGAGCTCGTTAACGCTTTTATTGAAATAGTAATTCGCCGCAACCTCAACGCCGTACATTCCGTGACCCATTGCAATGGTATTGAGATAACATTCCATTATCGTATCCTTGGCGTAATGGCTTTCAAGATACCTTGCGCGCATAATTTCCCGCACCTTACGGCTGGGTTTCTGAGAATTATCGTTGGTAAGATTCTTTACAAGCTGCTGTGTAATTGTAGAACCGCCCTGATTGGAGGAATAGAAATGCAGGAACATATTGGCAAATGCCGCTACGGTACGCTTCCAGTCAACCCCCTGATGCGAATAAAAACGCTTGTCCTCAATCGCTACAAAAGCATCAACAAGATTTTGCGGTATCCCGGTATAAGAAGCATCTCCCTTGTCTATTGCAACCTTATCATATGAAACCCAGATGCGGTTAAATTCGCCGTGCAGGCGCTGATATTCACTGTAATTACCGTCACCGTTATCCACATAAATAGTTGTGGTGAAATTAAGAGTAAGATCGTCAAGATCCTCTTCCATAGTTCCGTCAACCATTGTAAAGGCGTAAAGCAGGAATGAGCCTATAACAATACTGCCCGTTATAAGGCAGACAAGAAATGCGGTAAGAATTACTTTAAGAGCCCTTTCTTTTCCGCCCTTTCCGGTTTTTTTATCCTTTTTACGCTTGCCGTTGTTAGTCGAGCGTGATGAAAAATCGTTTAAATCAAGTCCGTTTCCGTTATCGGATGTATCGCCGCCGCTGCAGCTGAATAAATCTCTGTCGTCCATTTTGCACCTCCGTGCTGTGATTAGTATACGCGATTTTAAATGATTATAGCATATATTGAAAACAAAATCAACTCGTGCTATAATGACTATAGAATGTCGAAACGCAGAATGGCGTTTCGACAAACTATAACCATTATCATGCCATAGGTGATAATTATGTATCCTTTATTGTTGAAAGCCCCGATAAAAGATTATTTATGGGGCGGAACAAAGCTTAAAACCGAATACGGTTTTGAAACCGACAAGGAAATTGCCGCGGAGGCATGGACTCTTTCCTGCCACAAGGACGGCTGCAACACGGTTTTAAACGGTGAATATGCGGGCAAAACGCTGCCCGAGGTTTTAAAGATTTGGGGAGACGCCGCTCTCGGGAAAAAAGCGGCCGCATTTCCGTATTTCCCGCTTCTTATTAAGCTCATTGACGCTAAAGACCGACTTTCGGTTCAGGTTCACCCCGATAATGAATACGCCCTTAAAAATGAGGGTGAATACGGCAAGACCGAGATGTGGTATGTGGTTGACTGTGATGAAGGCGCCGAGCTTATTTACGGCTTTAACCGTAAAATAGACAAGGCTGAATTTGCAAAGCGGATAAAGGACAATACACTTCTTGAAGCATGCAATCTTGTACCCGTAAAAAAAGGCGATGTATTCTTTATCAGCGCGGGAACTCTTCACGCTATCGGAAGCGGTATCCTGATTGCCGAGGTACAGCAAAATTCAAATACTACCTACCGCGTATCGGATTACGGAAGATTAGGAGTTGACGGCAAACCGCGTCAGCTTCACATTGAAAAGGCGCTTGATGTTACCAAGACCGTACCGCCCGAACAGGCATACGGAAATGTGGGAACCGAAATTCCCACAGAATACGGCAGTATCCGCAAAATTGCGGAATGTGATATGTTTACTGCGGAAATTATAAAGCTTAACGGTAAATTCACCGCTCAAAATTACGATAGCTTTGTTTCTCTGCTTTTCCTTGACGGTAATGCGGAAATTAAAGACGGCAGCCATACGCTTAAACTTAAAAAAGGCAGCAGTGTATTTGTGCCTGCGGGACTTGAAATTGACATATACGGCAATGCCGAAATTCTTATGAGTTATATTTAGCCTTGCCAACACAAAGCATAAAAAACAGGAAGGAACTTAGAACAATCCTTCCTGTTTTTTTATTATTTAATCTT
>JAEDML010000009.1 GCA_016303035.1 Clostridiaceae bacterium
AGGAACGGCACACAGCCGTTCCCTACGAAATAAAAATTTATTTATCCAACATACAGTCGGCAACATATATTCCCATAGCGCCCGACTGGGAAAGTCCGCGGCAGATACCGCTGCCGTCCCCCACAATATAAACGCCGTCGATAAGCTCAAAGCTGTCGTTCATAAACTCGGGACGGATTGAATAGTACTTGCTTTCGCAGCCGTAAAGCAGAGTATCGTCATTCGCAGTACCCGGGGCTACGCGGTCAAGCGCGTATATAGTTTCAATTATATTCGTCAGTATTCTGTGCGGCAATGCAAGCGAAATATCGCCCGCGGTGGCTTTAAGGGTCGGCACTACGGTATTCTGTCCGAGTCGGTGGTCGTTTGTGCGCCTGCCCCTTACAAGGTCGCCGAAGCGCTGAACCAGCACGCCGCCCTTGCCTATCATATTCGCAAGCCTTGAAATACTCTCGGCATATTCGGTCGGCTGGTCGAACGGCTCTGTAAAGCGTATGCTTGAAAGAATTGCAAAGTTGCAGTTATCGGTCTTTTTGTCGGCCTCGGCAAAGGAATGTCCGTTAGCGGTTATAATGCCCTTGTTATTCTCGGCCGATACAAGTCCGCCCTTGTTAAAGCAGAACATACGGCAGCGGTCCTCAAAGGTCTTGGTTTTGTAAAGAATCTTCGGCTCGTAAATCTGGTCCGAAAATTCCTTCCATATAATATCCTTCATTTCAACCCTTACGCCGATATCGACATAATTCGAGCGCATATGCACGCCGAAGGAGCGGCAGAAATCCGAAACGAAATTGGCGCCGCCGCGGCCTGTGGCTATAATTATTTTTTCGGCTTCTATTTTCTCGCCGTTTTTATAGTGAAGAACATAACCGCCGTCTGTTTTTTCTACCTTTTCGCAGTCATAAAATGCGAGCATATTGACGCCCTCTTTAAAGAGCGCGTTGATAAGATTCTGCATGGTAAGGTAGTTATTGTCGGTTCCGAGGTGCTTTACATTCATATCAAGCAGACGCAGGTTGTTTTGCAGACACTTAAGCTTTAACGCCTCGTTGGATTTATATACCTTGGGAATTCCCGAGGTGCAGTATTTGTTAAGCACATTGTCTACTTCGTTTATATAGAAATTCGCCCTGTCGTCTCCTAATTCCTCGCCGAGTGTTCCGCCGTAGGCGGTTCCGAGATTGAACTTACCGTCCGAAAAAGCGCCGGCGCCGGCGTAGCCGCTTGTTATACTGCAGGTCTTGCAGTGAACACAGGCGCTGTTCTTGCCTGCCGGACAGTGACGGTTTTCAAGGGTATTACCCCTTTCGGTGATAACGATTTTAACCGAGGGATTTTTCTGCTTTAAGCGGTATGCGGCCATAAGACCGCCTATACCTCCGCCGATAATCGCAACATCGTACTTTGCTGTTTCAGACATTTTATTTTCCTCCTTAGGCTGACAGCCTAAAAGTGCCGTAATTATTTTTTTACACAGCAAATCGGGCCGCATTTTCCGTTTAGGAAAATACAGCCCTTACTGCTTTCATATTATAATGTATATTCAATAAACTGTCAAGAGTTAATTATTTACAAAATCTCCGCTCCCGTAATCAAAGCAGGAAATAAGCGAATCCTCGGCTATATATATTTTATCGCTGTTTGAAAGCTTTATATAGCTTCCTGTGTTATCGGGTGATACATCACCCACAAGTATCGAAAACACTCCGCCGTCCGCCATTGTAACGGTCACCCTGCATTTAGGAGAGTCAAGTCCGCATTGCGCGGCGGTTTTGGTGGTGATTTCTCTGACAGCGGTCAGCGACGCCGCGGCCGATGCTACCTCCGCTGTTTTGTAGGTATCGGTGCTTGCGCTTTCACACCCGTCTGCATACCAGACTGTTTCTTTTGTGCTTTCAGAGCCGTCGGACGAGGTTTCGCTTTCGGTAACTTCGGAATACAGCTTAAAGCCGCCGTTTTGATTTTCAACCTCAACGGTTTTAAAATCGTCACTGTTAAGAGACAGCACGGTTATAGACTCAAAGCCCGAAACGGTCTCCTCTTCTCTTTCGGGGACTAGCTTTATTACGGCAACCGTGACCCCTGCAAGCAGGGCGACTGCGGCAAAGATTGCCAAAAGAGCTTTAAAATGTCCTTGACTGCCCTTAAAGCTCGGTGTATCGTTATGAGCCGCGGGATCGGAAAACACCGAGCTTACACCGTCATTGTTAAAATCTGCCTTGTCGAATTTACTCATTATGCATTCCTTCTTTTAATGTATACATAAATTCCGACAACAATTGCCGCGGCAGGCAATAAGAACATAAATACGAAGCGCACAAGTGCCATACCCGACGCGGTTACGGAATCCGCATAGCTTTCGTTCGTAATTTTCTTGGCTACAAAGGAATAGGCGCTGCTGTCAGCCCCCGAGGCGCGTTCTGCCGAAAGTAAGGCTATATCCATATTATCAAGGTTGGAATACTCGGTCCAGTCGGACATTATATATTCCACGCTTCCAAACGCCATTATATAGCTTGCGTTTTCCGCTTCGTCCGAAGAGATTTTTGCCTGTATAAGAGCAGAATAACTGCCCTTGTCTTCATCGGTGTACCCCGTCCAGTCCGAAGCCGCGCCTAACGGAGCCTTAACCGTGCCCTCTGCCGTCGTAAGTATTTCGGTAAGTGTAACGCCGTCAGGAGTTTCGGACGATATTTTAAGCGGAACATTGTAACCCGTTATACAGTAATTCATATTTTCTGTCAGGCTGTCGTCTCCTGCTGGGTAAATGCCCATGGTGGCAGGACTGTCCTCGGTATGATACCTTGAATCGGTCTGGAAGAGTATCCCCTCCTCCTCGATTATTCCGTACTTACTTAAAAACTTACTTAAATTAGGAAGATGCGGATTTGAAGCGTCGGCAAAATACATAAGTCCCTTGCCGCAGCTGCCGCCGTTTTCAAGAAAGCGTGACAGCGCATCCAGCTCGCTGTCCATAAAATCAACGGTCGGCGCGGCTATTACAACCGCGTCAAATTCGTCGGAAACCGAGGTTATCATACTGTCATTTACCGCTTCGGTTTCATAGTTGTTGGTTCTTAACACCGCAACAAAATCGGTTGTATAATCCGAAGATGAATGTCCTGTAAGCAGGGCGATTTTCTTGGTCTCACTGCTTGTTACATAGGCGATAGCGCTTGTCAGCGCCGTTTCAATATTATTGCTTCCTATTGTATAGGAGCCGTAGCCGTAGGAGGCATATCCGCTCTCGTCGGCAAGCTCGTAAACATCGCTGAACTTTATTATCCTGTGCCGCTCTGCGCCGCCGCCTGAAGACGACACGATTATATCGCCGTAATTCAGCTTTTCATTTGCGTATTTACTGCTTATTTCGGTAAATGAAGGGTCTTGCGTATCGACATAGCTTATATCAATATCGCCGTTAAGCGAGCCGTATTTATCAATTATATTTACGGTTTGCTTAAAGTATTCTAAGGCGGAGGAATCCGAAACATTATAACGCTGATATGCATCGGAAAGCATATAGTTACCGATATAATCCTCCTTTTTAGCGCATACCGTAACCGCAACCCCGTCCTTTACGCCCTTTATAAACTCGGCATTCTCATTGCTTATAGAATTATTTTTTGAGGATGAAATATCATATTCAAGATTCACCCTGTCGGCAAGTGCGCCCACAAGCACATTAAGCAATATAATAGCCGCAAGCACCGCCGCCGTTACGGCGACCGAATATCCGCCGCGCTTAAACAGCGCCGCATTTCTGATTTTTTTCGGTGCTTTGCCCTCATTTATTACCTCGGGCGTTGCCTGCTGTTCGGAGGAAGTCTCCTCCGTAATTTCGTTCTTATTGTTTTCTTCCATTGCTCACCCCTCCTTTAAGCCCATCTTCTCTTCTCAAGCGAACGCACCGACAAGAAGATAAACGCGGCGGTTATGCTTAAGAAATAAATAATGTCGGGTACCGAAAAAATACTCTCGCCGAAATTTTCAAATACGGTTATAAACGCCGCCTTTTCAAAGATACCCGAAAGGAAAGCGGTTTTGGCAAGAGATGCGAAATTAGACATATAAAGCACAAGAATATTTATTACCAAAGTCAGAATTGCTGAAATAACCGAGCTTTCGGTAAGCGAGGAAATGAACATTCCTATAGAAATGAGCGCGCCGCCTAACAGCATTATTCCGAGCAGTGAATAAAGGAATACGGCGATATTTACGCTTACATAGCCCGCCGTTATGATTTCAAAAATCACGGTCGGCGCAAAGCCGATTGCGAAAACCGACATAGCCGCAAAAAATTTGCCGAAGACAATTCCCGAAAGCTTTACGGGAGCCGTAAGCAGCGCCTGGTCTACCTTTTGGCGGCGGTCCTCACTCATAAGCCGCATGGTAAGAATCGGCACGGTGAAAACTACAATGGTTGACATTGCGATTATAACGGTCTGCACCGAGGGACTGCCGTAGCTGTAAATAAGCGAAAAGTAAAGTCCCAAAAAGAACCAGTATGCCGCTACGACTATATAGCCTATCGGGGTTGAAAAATATGCTTTAAACTCTCTTTTAAATACGGCGCTCATAGCTGTTCCTCCTCTGTTTCTTCCTGCATTTCGGTGTCACAGGTCCCGTCCGCTTGAGTGTTTCCCATTCCGAGCAGGCGCCTTGCCTCATCGTTATCGGCGGCGTCTGTAAGGCGCAGGAATATCTGTTCAAGCGTCATTTCGTTGCTTGAAAGCGACAGCAGTGCGCCGCCTATATCGGCGACCTTGCGGAAAATATCGGCGCGGATATCACAGCCGTCCTCGGGCGTGATAATAAAATCATAAGCGCCCTTTTCCTTACTTCCGAGGGGCGAGATGCTCTTAACTCCCGAAACCGATTTAATCGCGTCTGAGATTTCCTCTTCATCGCCCTCTATACGCGCGGCAAGCGAACGGTCGCTTGATAACGCGGCGGAAAGATTATCGGGCGTATCGTCGGCTATAATCTGCCCTTTGTTTATTATTATTACCCTGCGACATACCGCCTGAATTTCCGAAAGAATATGGGAGGAAACGATAATTGTGTGATTTCTGCCGAGCTTTTCTATAAGACTGCGTATTTCAATTATCTGCTTGGGGTCAAGTCCCACCGTTGGCTCGTCAAGAATAAGCACATCGGGATTTCCGACAAGCGCCTGCGCAAAGCCTACGCGCTGGCGGTAGCCCTTTGAAAGATTTTTTATAAGACGGTTCTGCACGCCGTCAACACCGACAAGGCGCATAATCTCATCAATGTGCGCCTTTTTAGGAAAACGCACCTTTTTAAGGTTGTAAATGAAGTTAAGATACTCCCTTACCGTCATATCTATATACAGCGGCGGTATTTCGGGAAGATAGCCTATGCGCTTTTTGGCGTTTTCGGGATTTTCGGAAATATCAAACCCGTCTATAACAACCTTTCCCGTATTAAGCGAAAGATACCCCGTAAGTATATTCATAATTGTAGACTTTCCCGCGCCGTTCGGTCCGAGGAAGCCCACGACCTCGCCCTTTTCAATGCTGAAGCTGACATCGTCAACCGCAAGGTGGGAGCCGTAGCGCTTGCTGATATTTGTGGCTTCTATCATCTGTACTCCTCCGAATCTTAAATTTAATACTCATATAATAACAAACAAATTACCCGTATTTTTTAACATTTTATAAACAATGATTTTATTGTACCGCCTGTCCTGTGTCGATTTCAAGTAAAGAACGGCGAAAATAATGTCATCAAGCCGTACCGTCCCGAATTATATTTTCACAAATTTCAAAATTTTGTTTTTACTGCATATTTGTTCCACAAAGCGATTATATTATAGGTATAGAACGCCGCCTATCCCCCACCTAGTGTAAATTTTGTAAGGTTGCACAACAAAAATGACAATAATTGTCAATCTCAACTCTTTTCAATTGGTTACAAAGTTGTAACTTTTTGCTTTTGAAACCTTTGAGCCGACAATTTGCACAAAATTATAACTTTTTTTAACTTTGACACCGTATATTTTTTCGCTTATAATAGCGACCGAGTTGAGGAACTACACAAAAAAGGAGTTATTGGATGATAGAAAAAATAAAGTATTTTTTGCTTTCTGCCGTTCGCAGCAAGCAAATGCGCGTAGGCTGTGCAGCGGTTCTCACCGCACTCACAATCGCGGTAGGTACTTTACTTAACGGTTCCGTTAAAACAATTCTTATTTCCGACGGAGAACAAACCTACACAGTTCACACCACAAATCCGAATGTTGCCTCGGTCGTTTCGACGCTTAAGCTGAAATCAGACAGTTTTAATATAGTAAGTACAGATATCAAAAACGGTATAACCACCGTAAATGTCGAATACACCTTTCCGGTATATGTCACCTCAGGCGATAAAACCACTACCGTATATATGTCAAAGGGCACCGTAAACGACGCGCTGACGCTTGCCGGCTACACGCCCGACGCATATGATATTGTAGAGCCGTCCTCAAATGTAATAATCACAGGTACTACCTATATAGATTATACCAATATAGATTATGTGTCGGGCTCATACACCGAGGCGGTTCCCTGTTCCTACGAAACGGTTTATTCGAGCGATTATACCGAAGGCACCACCAAAACCTTAACTGCCGGTTCGGACGGTCTGCAGAGCGTTTCCTACACCGCTAAATTCGTAAACGGCGTCGCCGCGGAATCAAATATAACCGGCACCACGCTGCTTTCCGCCCCCGTTAACGGAGTTACGGTAGTAGGCACGAAAAAAGCGGCGGTTAAAACCAGCGCTTCTGTTAAGTGCATTTCAACCCTTACGCCGTCTTCGCCTATCGAGCTGGACGCTTCGGGCAACCCGATAAACTATTCCTCTAAAATGACGGTAAGGGCGACCGCCTACACCTACACAGGCCATAACTGCGCTACGGGAGTGGCGCCCCAGCCGGGATATATTGCCGTTAACCCGAACGTTATCCCTTACGGCACAAAAATGTATATTAAATCGACCGACGGCAGATACATTTACGGCTATGCTGTTGCGGCGGACACGGGTGGATTTATTAAAAACCATCCCACAGGTGTAGATTTGTTTATGTCTACACAGAGCGCCTGCACCTCCTTCGGAGTGCGCAATGTTGAAATTTATATTTTAAACTGACGGCTAAAAAGAAATCAGCACAGGCTTTTTAAAGCCTGTGCTGATTTTTCATTTGTTTATAGTAACATCGCTGAATTCGACTTTAAAGCTGTCATCGGGAATTTCGAGTGAAAGCGGAAGTCCTGTGGGAGCCACCGTCATTTTATATTCGTATTCGTTTGTTTCACCGTTTATATAAAAGTTTTGGTTATCCTCAATCACCTCGGTGCCGTCCTCCCAGGTGCTTTTAAAAACCTCGTATACCGCTGTACACACGCCGCCGAGCGGTATTGAAGAAAGCTTGAAATCGTACGAAAGTCCGCCGTATTCCGCCGTCATCTTATCCTTTGAGCAGGTGATTTTCATACCCTTTATTTCTTCGGGGGAAATCACCTCGCCGACAAAGCTTTCATCCTCGCTGATACGAACCTTACATTTATAATTTTCGTTATAATATTTTATATCCGCCGTAAATGAAATTCCCTTTGTAATCGGAACGACGGCAGTGCTTTTACCGCCGCAGCCGCAAAAAAACCAAGCTAACAGAATTACTGACAGGCAAAACGCAAATATTTTTTTCATTTGGCAACTTTCCTTTCGGGAACAGCGCCGATTTTTACAGCTCCTCAATCAAATCCGAAGCAAGCATAGACCGCTCCGAGCGTTTTTCCGCCGCCCTGTCGCCTGCTTCGCCGTGAAGATATACCGCCGCCTTTGCGGCTTCAAACGGCGAAAAGCCCTGACAGACAAGCGATACCGTTATTCCGGCAAGGACATCGCCGCTGCCTGCCTTTGACATTCCGGGATTGCCCGTTGTGTTAAAATACACGCAGCCGTCTTTATCCGCAACAACGGTGTTAGCGCCCTTTAAAACCGTAACACAGCCGTAATCGGCCGATATTTTTCGGGCAAAGCCTACGCGGTCGCGCTCTATCTGCGGTACAGTCACCCCGCAAAGTCTTGCCATTTCGCCCGGATGAGGAGTTATTATAACCGGAGCCTTTGTTTCTCTTAATATATTTATGTTTTTTGCAAGGGCGTTTATTCCGTCCGCGTCAATAATAATAGGTTTTTTGCATATATTTAAAATCTTTTCAAGTATTAAGGCGGTATCCGCGGTATCTCCGAGTCCGCAGCCGATAAGCACGGCGGAGGCGGAGCTTACCGCTGTATAAATTTTTTCATCGGTATAATCGGGCGAGCCGCTTTTAGAGGTCTTTACCGGAATACAAACCGCCTCGGGTACGGCGGCGGTAAAGCCCTGATAAATATCGCGGCAGATTACCGATTTTACTATTCCCACGCCGCTGCGAAGCGCACCGCGAGCCGCAAGCACCGCCGCGCCTGCCATACCGTAGCTTCCGCAGATAAGCAGCGCCGTACCAAAATTACCCTTGTGCGAATTGTGCTTTCGCTTTTTAAATTCGGGCTTTTCAATTGTCAAATATTCATATCCTGCCGGCGTTACGCCTATATCGGCAACCACGGTTTTACCGCAGTAATCGGAGCCTTCGGGCAGTAAAAAGCAGGGTTTAAGCGCAATAAAGGTGACGGTAAGGTCGGCGCAGAACACCGCCCCGTCGGCATAGCCGCTGTCACACAGTACGCCGCTTGGAATATCTATTGCGGCGCGTAAAGCGTTAAGCGAATTAAGTTTTTCAATAAATTCGGCAATTTCGCCCGTAACGGCGCGGTTAAGCCCGATACCGAAAATCGCGTCTATTACAATATCGTAGCTGTTTTCCGCTTCGGATACCTCGTTAACACCGCGAAGTACCGAATAGTAATATGCGGCGTTTTCGGTGCGCGGTGCGCCCATCGGCAGTATTATGTCAACCTCAGCACCCAATTCTTTAAGCCTTCCTGCCGCGACAAAACCGTCGCCCCCGTTGTTTCCGTTTCCGCAGGCGACGAGTACGCGTTTGCCCGAAGCATTAAAATTTTGATTTATAATATCCGCGGCGGCCTTTCCCGCGGCGGACATAAGCGACGAAAAAGAAAAGCCGCCGTTTTTGACGGCATTCTCCTCCGACTTTTGTATCAAAGCCTTTGTCAGCACCATCATAACGACAGCTCACTCCTATATATTATTTAAACGCGCTGTTTGCAATGTATTTAGGTAAAAATTTTACCATTGCGCTCTTCATTCGGTCATTCGGCGACATAACTATAAGAACATCGCCGTTATTTTGGCGCGAAGCCACCATTAAATAGGCATTGGGGTCGTTTTGGTTGCAGGCTATTATTTTAGCCGAAAAATTTCCGTTTATCTGCGCTGACGGATTATACTTTTCAAGACGGGAAACATCCGAAAGTTCAAAGCTTGTCATACGCTTACGCATACTTTTTGCCATTATCTTATCAATATCAACCGTACCGTTGGTGATAATATACTCATATTCAACGCTGAATCTTGAAGTCCATTTATATGCGCCGTAAATTGCGCCTGCGAAGAGGAATACGCCTATAAAAGAAAGCATTGTGCCCATAAGCAGAAAGCTTATCGCCATAACTACCAGCGCAAGCAGCCAGATTCCGATAATTGCCGCCCAGGATTTTCCGGTCTTTTTAACCGAAATTATTTGTTCATAAAAAGTATCCATTCCTTTTCTCCTTAAAACACATAGGTTTTACCAGTAAGTGGTTTTTTATATTATACACCAAATACTGTTGTGCTTGCAATATAAATTATATTAGTATATAATAAATTTAACGATTTATTCACACAGAGGTATGAATTTTGGGTAAAAAAGCAGAAAACAAAGCCGCTCTTGGTTGGATAGGCGGCAGAATTAAAAAATTTATTCCCGAAATAGTTTTAATTTCGCTGATAAGCGGCGTTACCGCCGTCAGCTTTGTCGCGCTGGCGCTCGTATCGCGTGATGTTATCGACATTGCTACGGGCAGTAAAACCGGCAGCCTTGCAAAAAGCGGAATCCTGCTGTTTTCGATAGTCCTCGGTCAGATAATTTTAAGCGCCGTATCCTCGGTTATAAAGGCGCGGGTTTCGGGCAGAATGACAATCTCAATGCGGAACTACCTTTTTTCGGGTATCATAAAGAAAAAATATCCCAATATATCCGCCCGCCATTCGGGGGATATTCTCAACCGCTTTACATCGGATACCGAGGTTATCGTTTCAAGCGCGGTGGGAATTATTCCCGCAGTTGTTTCAACCTTTGCCAAAATTATTGCGGGAATAGGCACGCTTTTCTTTCTTAACCGCACCTTTGCCGTAATAATTCTTGTGCTGGGTATAGCCGTTCCGGCAATCGGCAGAGTTATAAACCGCAAATTTAAGTATTTGCACAAGGAATGTCAGCGAAGCGAGGGCGTTACGCGCTCGTTTTTGCAGGAATGCTTTGAAAATGTTATAGTAATAAAATCCTTTATAAGCGAAAAGCCGTTTTTAAAAAAGCTCAACCGCTCTATGGAGGAGAACTATCGTTATAAAATGAAACGCAACGGCATTTCGGTGCTGGCGAATTTAAGTCTTTATTCCTTTTTCACGGTGGGCTATTACGCCGTGCTTCTGTGGGGCGCCGGACTGATATCGGACGGAGCTATTTCCTACGGCACGCTGACCGCCTTTTTACAGCTTATATCCCAGCTGCGCGCGCCGCTGCAAAACATTTCGGGCATAGTGCCGCAGTATTATTCGGCAATAGCCTCCGCCGAGCGCCTTATGGAGCTTGAAGCAGGTAATGACGAGCCTTCTGCCTGCACAGGCGAAGAGCTTGACGAGCTTAAAAACGATTTTAAAACAATTAAAGCACAAAATGTAAGCTTTGCCTATGACGGCGAAGAAGTTTTAAGCGACTGTACGCTTACCCTTGAACGCGGAAAAATCACCGCGATAACCGGTGAATCGGGCTGCGGAAAGAGCACGCTTTTCAAGCTTCTGTTAGGACTTTACGAGCCGCAGAGCGGCAGTATAGCCCTTAACGGCAATATCCCCGTCGGAGCTGCTACGCGCGGACTTTTTGCGTATGTTCCGCAGGGCAACCTTATCCTTTCGGGGACGATAAGGGAAAATCTTACCCTCTGCGATGACGGTATAAGCGACGCGGCGGTGGAGCAAGCCGCCAAAACCGCCGAAATATACGATTACATAGTCTCTCTTCCCGACGGTTTTGATACGGTAATTTCGGAACGCGGCTCGGGGCTTTCCGAGGGTCAGCTTCAGCGTATAGCGATAGCGCGCGCACTGCTTTACGACGCGCCCGTTTTACTGTTTGATGAATCAACCTCGGCGCTTGACGAGCAGACCGAAACGCGCCTGCTTTCAAATATAAAAGCCCTGCCCGATAAAACGGTGATTTTTATAACCCACCGCAATACCAGCATATCGGTGTGCGACAGTATAATACATGTTGAAAATAAACGGTTTTGTAAAATAAAATAAAAATTTAACGGCAAACAAAGTTTACTCTGCTTGCCGTTTTTCCTTTAATTTATATTCCTTTATCATTTTATTTGCGTCTATGCGTCCTCTTACTATCGCGCAAAGCTTTTTAAATTTCTGATTTTCAAAGCCGAGCTTTAACACAATCCATTTAAAATAAACCCTGCGCTCGCAGGCGCGGTCGATGGTATTGCGGTGCTTGTAGCAGTAATACTTGATGTTTCTTGCGTAATAGTAGGTTCTCTGCGGAGAATGATTGTAGGTGTAAAGCGGCTTTTTAAGCTTTTTTATTCTTAAAAGCCTGCCTATCGGCAAAAAGGCGCGGACCTCCTTTGAATGGCCGAGCACATGATGAACTACCGCCTCGTTATCCCTTATAATGACATACCCTGCCTCCTCAACCGTTGTGCAGTAATCAAAATCCACACAGTCGATAAACATAGCTTCGTCAAAACCGCCGACCTGCTTCCATACCGAAAGGAGGTTAAGCGAAGCCGAGGTGATACAGCGGTGTACAGCCTCATACGGCGTTTTAATTGAAGACCTTATAATATCCGGCTCGTTTTCATCATCAAAATACGGCGTTAAAATTGCAACCTTATCCATTTCGGTATAACGGCTGTATTTTTTTATAAGCTCGGGCTCTGCAACCGAATCCTGATCAAGGGTCAGCATCCATTCGTAACCTTTTTCATACGCCGCCTGACACATCTGATTAAGCGCCTTTGCGATTCCGAGATTTTCACCGTTGCAAATCAGCGTTATATTGTCAAACCCGTCAAGCAAAGCCTTAATTTCGTCAAGATTGCAAGAGCCGTTGTCAACAAAAAAGATATGCTTTACCTGCGGTAAAATACTTTCTATGTTTTGTCTCAGTCTCTCAAGCTCGGGATTGTAAAGCGTTATTCCGGCGGCTGTGTTTATCATTTAATCTCTCCTAAAAGCGAAAAGCAAATCTCCTGCCCGCTCCTTTAACGAGTACAGCCTGCGGTAGGCGGCTTTTCGGTTTAATTTTAAAATTTCCTTTTTGTCACGGTTTTCAAGCGCGTTAAGCCTTTTTTCGCAAACAGCAAAAATATCCGTGCCGCCGCCTGCGTTCATAACCGCCTCGGCGGCATTGAGCTTTTCACGGGCAATTTCGGTTCGGGTCTGCGGTTTTCCGTCAAGCCCCAGCGTGTTATCGCCGTGTATGCGGTATTTTATAAGCGGACGGTTGTAAAAATAAAGTCCGTCTTTAGCCGCCGCTGTAAGATTAAGCTCGTAATCGTGCGGCAAAACACAGGGTGAGCCTTTAACATATATATCGGCAATCTCTCTGCGAACAGCAAGGGTGCAGCCGGGTGAGATATTGCTGTGCATAATTACCTTCATCGGTATTTTTTGCAATGTTTTCGTCAGGCGCATATTTATAAGCCCGAAATTACGGTCCTGTTCCCTTTCGGTATCATTTCCGTTTCCGTCAATCACCGAAAAAGCGGAAGAAACGGCACGAACACCGTGGAACGCGGTAAAAACGGAATCGAGACTTTCTATCTTGTCTTCGCACCATACATCGTCCTGATCACACAAAAAAACAATATCGCCCGTGGTTTTTGAAATCGCGTTTTTAAAATTTTTAATGTAACCGAGATTTTGGCTGTTTACGGTTACGCTCCAGCCCGTAAGCCGATTTTCCGAAATAAACCGATTTATAATTTCTACCGTGTTGTCGGTCGAGCAATCGTCGGTAATTACAACCTCGTCAGGCTGTCTTATTTGTGACAGAACAGAGCGCAGCTGGCTTTCTATGTACTTTTCACCGTTATAGGTCGCCATAGCAACCGAAACCTTAAACACCGCGCGCACCTGCCTTTTACTCCGCATTTTAAATTATTATACAATATTTTACCTTTTTTATCAAGAAAATGTATTTCAGCACGAAAAAGAGCCGTGTAAAACACGGCTCCTTTTCGCTTTTAAGGGGTTTGAGGAGAGAGTTCCTCTCAAAGAAGAGGAACTGCACCGAAACGGGTGCGGCTCCCTTTTCGGTACATGTTTATGATAATAAAAATATTTTTCTTTTCTATGAACTAATTTTAAATTTTTTTGCGGAATATCATTCGCAATACTGTCAATACTATTTTTGAGAGCAAACGAAGGGAAGGAAAAAGTATGAAATACTATGAATCCAAATTTACAAAATTCGTCGGCAGCGCCGGCTTTTATGTGATAATTGCCTGTTGTCTTATAGGAATAGGGGCGGCGTCCTGGTTTGCCGTTTCAAGGTATAATTCCTCTCATACGGAAAACCGAAGCAGCAGTTCAGAAAACAGCGGTGCATATTCAAAACAGCAAAGCTCATATAATAGTAGCGAGATAATATCATCACAGCCTATTAACTCCGCGTCGGAAAGCGTGGCAAAAAGCGTCAGCGACGAGCCGTACGCGTCTGAAGCACAAACGCCGTCTGAAATTGCGGCGGAGTATTTTGCGGTTCCCGTAGAAGGTGAAATTTCCAAAGGCTACAGCGATACCGAGCTTCAGTATTCCGCAACCTACGGGGATATGAGACTTCACACCGGAGCAGACATTGTATGCGAGGCAGGCAGTGCAGTTAATGCCGCCGGCGACGGTAAGGTTGAATCGGTTGCCGAGGATATGTCCTACGGTACGGTTATAACAATAAACCACGGAAACGGAATAATTGTAAAATACTGCGGTATAGCAGATGTTACCGTAAAGTCGGGCGATACCGTAAAATTAGGTGAAGCAATAGGCAATGCGGGCACCGTGCCCTCTGAGTGCGCCGACCA
>JAEDML010000010.1 GCA_016303035.1 Clostridiaceae bacterium
ATTTGTCGAATAAAAAAATTTAATTCAAGTTTATTTGCGTTGCATAACGGTAATAATTCTAATGAGAATTACGGAGGTGCCGTTATGTACAATAACAAGGTTTCAATTTGCGGAGTCGATACATCAAAGCTTCCTGTTTTAAAAGAGGCGGAAAAGGAAAAGCTGCTGCGCGAAGTGAAAAACGGCAGCGACAGCGCGCGTCAGGAACTGATAAACGGAAACCTGCGCTTGGTTTTGAGCGTTATACAGCGCTTTACGGGGCGAGGAGAAAATCTTGACGATTTGTTTCAGGTGGGCTGTATAGGACTTATGAAGGCAATAGATAATTTTGATATAAGCCAAAATGTAAGATTCAGCACCTACGCGGTTCCTATGATAATAGGGGAGATACGCCGCTATCTTCGCGATAACAACGCCATACGCGTAAGCCGCTCCATAAAGGATACGGCATATAAGGCAATGCAGGCAAAGGAACGCCTTGCGGCAAAAACACAGCGCGATCCCACCGTTCAGGAAATAGCAAAGGAGCTTGATATACCGACGGAGGATGTTGTAATAGCGCTTGAAAGCGTTGTCAATCCGATTTCGCTTTACGACCCTGTTTACTCCGACGGCGGCGATACAATATATGTCCTAGATCAGGTGGGAGATAATAACGACGACAACAACTGGCTTGACGAAATAGCCTTAAAGGAGGCAATAAAGGGACTGTCTCCAAGAGAAAAAAATATACTTCAGCTGCGTTTTATGCAGGGCAAAACTCAAATGGAGGTTTCAAAGGAGATAGGAATCTCTCAGGCACAGGTTTCCCGCCTTGAAAAGGGCGCGCTTGAAAAAATTAAAAATTGAGAGTTTTGTGTTGAATTATATATATAAAGGTGTTAAAATATCACTGTAAAAAATTGCCGTTTCGTTTTTATCTATGAGACGGCAAAACTGTTTTAATTCTTATTTTATAAAAAATGAGTAAAGGTGATATTATGGAACTGAAAAACAAAAAAATCAATTTTTTGGGCGACAGTATTACGGAAGGTCACGGCACAACCGGTAAGGAACATATTTTTATGAATGTTATTGCCGAGAATGAGGGGGCGCTATGCCGCAATTACGGTATAGGCGGTACGCGAATTGCCAGACAGCAAAGCAAAGAATCCGCCGCCCCGTTTGATAATGATTTCTGTGAGAGGTTCCCTGAAATGGACAAGGACGCCGATATTGTTGTTGTGTTCGGCGGAACAAACGATTTCGGCCACGGCGACGCCCCTATCGGAAATCCCGAAGACCGTACTCCCGATACATTCTATGGCGCGCTTCACACCCTTTACAGCGGACTTATAACGATGTATCCCGAATCGGTTATAATGGTTATGACCCCGTTGCATCGCTGTAACGAGGATAATCCGCTCGGTGACGGCGGAAAGGGCAGTGAAGTCGGAACCTTAAAAAAGTATGTTGACATTATCCGCGAGGTTGCCGAATTTTATTCCCTGCCGGTGCTTGACCTTTTCGCTTCAAGCGGACTTCAGCCAAAGGTTCCCGTAATTCAGGAAAAATATGTACCCGACGGGCTTCACCCGAATGACGCGGGTCACAAAATTATTGCAGACAGACTGACTGCTTTTCTTAAGGCTCTCTAATACATAACAAAATCAGCGGACGCATAGCACGGCCGCTGATTTTTTATATAAAGGGGTATACTATCGGTAATTTAAAGATAGACTTAAAGCTACCGCCGATATTCGGGACATCCCATATTCACCCCTGCTATATTTTATGCACAATCAGGCAATGGGTGACTTTCTTATGAAAAGAATTCCCAGGGTGTTTGCCCCGCAGTGGGAGGATATGGTGCTGCCGGCACGGGTTACAAATACCTCTTTAAAGTTCGCGTTATTTTTAACCAGCTCTGTAATACTGTCAACAACCTTCGGATCGCAACCGGCGTGGGTAATAAAAACGCGGTCAAGGCAGATATCAGAGCAGTCCGAAATACGCTCCGATATGTATTGCTTTAAAACTTCCTCATATTTTCCGCGGTATTTTTTGCAAATACCCATTGCGCCGTTTTTAACCTGAATACAGGGCTTGATTTTAAGCAAATTCGCTCCCAGCATCGAAAGTGCGGAGCATCTTCCGCCGCGGTAAAGGTATTCAAGACTGTCGATTACGAAAGAAGCGTCAACGCAGGGAACAAGCTCGCGTGTTTTTTTCACGATTTCCTCGGCCGCCATTCCGCTTTCCGCCATATCTGCGGCGGCAAGCATAAGCAATCCTCCGCCCGTTGAGAGATTAGCGGTATCTATAACATAAACATTTTCTTTATCCTGTGAAGCAAGGCAGGCATTATTGTAGGAAGACGACATACTTGCGCTTACCGTAAAATGAATAACGGTTTTGCCTTCGTCGGTAAATTTATGGAAAAAGTCGTCATAAGCGCCTACATTCGGAGCAGAGGTTTTAGGCGTTTGACTTGTTTTTGAAAAGTATTCATACAAATCGTCGGGAGTTACATCAACCCCGTCGGTATAAAGCCTGTCTCCGAGGGTTACGCCCAGCGGAATGGTGGAAATATTATAGCGTTCAATCAGCTCGGGGCTTAAATCGGTAGTACTGTCGCTTGTGATAACAATATTATTCTGATTCAAAAGAATTCCTCCAAAGCAGTTATTTTTAACTGATTATAACATTTTAATCGTTTAATTACAACTGTTTATTATAAGGAAGTTATCTTTCGTTTATCGGAATATACTCTCTTCTTGGCTGAACGTTCATATATGCAGGGCGTATAATTTTACCCGAATTTACAATTTCCTCAATGCGGTGGGCGCTCCAGCCGGCGATTCGCGCTATCGCGAATATCGGTGTATAAAGCTCATGCGGAAGACCCAGCATATCGTAAACAAATCCGCTGTAAAAATCTATATTGGCGCTGACCCCCTTGTACATCTTGCGCTCGTCCGCAATAACGCGCGGAGCCACCGACTCAACAAGCGAATAGAGCTTATATTCTTTGTCAAGTCCCTTTTCTTCCGAAAGGCTCTTTACAAATGACCTGAATACCGTGGCTCTCGGGTCGGAAACCGAATATACCGCGTGACCTATTCCGTAGATAAGACCTGCGCGGTCAAATACTTCCTTGTGAAGAATCTTTTTAAGATATTCGGCTACCTCGTCTTCGTCCTCCCAATCCTTAACATTTTCCTTAATGTTGTCAAACATGGCGCAAACCTTTATGTTGGCGCCTCCGTGTTTAGGTCCTTTCAGCGAGCCAAGCGCCGCGGCTATGGCGGAATATGTGTCGGTGCCCGAAGACGAAACCACATGTGTTGTAAAGGTAGAGTTGTTTCCTCCGCCGTGCTCGGCGTGGAGTACAAGCGCCAAATCAAGAATCTTTGCTTCGAGAGGGGTATATTTACTGTCAATTCTCAGCATATGAAGAATGTTCTCTGCCGTTGAAAGCTTCGGGTCGGGCTCGTGAATGAAGAAACTGCTGTTGCCCTTAATGTAATAGCTGTAGGAATGATAGCCGTATACCGCAAGCAGCGGGAACATGGCAATAAGCTGAAGACACTGGCGCAGTACGTTTGCTACGCTTATATCGTCCGGATTATTGTCGTAGGAATAAAGCGTAAGCACGCTTCTTGCAAGCGAGTTCATCATATCGGTCGACGGAGCCTTCATAATTATATCGCGCACAAAGGATTCGGGCAGAGAGCGATAGCCGGCAAGTGTGGACTTAAAAGTATCAAGCTGAGATTTATTCGGAAGCTCGCCGAAAAGCAGCAGATAGATTGTTTCTTCAAAGCCGAAACGGTTATCGCGTACAAAGCCGGCAACCAGATTTTCAACATCATAGCCTCTGTAATAAAGCTTTCCGGGGCAGGGAACCGTTTCACCGTTTACCTTCTTTTTGGAAACGATTTCCGAAATTTCGGTAAGACCTGTTAAAACGCCGTTTCCGTTAAGGTCGCGCAGACCGCGGTTAACCTTGTGCTCAACATATAATTCGGGCTTTATTTTGCAGTCGTTTATGCATAGATCGGCGTATTCTCTTATTATCGGGGTTATTTCCGAATAATCCTTATCGTTTTTACCGTTCAAATTCATATTTTACCTACTTTCAATAACCGTAATATAATACATTATTATATTACCATAAATCAGTAAAAAGATTTTTAACACCGTGTAAATATTTTCCTTATGCCTATTTGCCGTATTATGTTTTTCTTGTAATTAAAGGGATAATGTTATATAATAAGATAGATTGGAGTGGTATATCTTGTTAAACAGATTGTTGAGCGGAAACCTTACTTTAGGCGGTGCTATAGCTTATATACTGTCTTCGCTTATCGTAATTTTTCTTACTTTGCCTATACACGAATACGCGCACGGCTTTGCCGCTACCAAGCTCGGGGATCCCACTCCGCGCTATCAGGGTCGTATGTCGCTTAATCCGTTTGCACATATAGATTATCTGGGAGCCGCATGTATACTGCTTTTCGGCTTCGGCTGGGCAAAGCCTGTTCAGATAAATTCAAATAATTTCAGGAACCCCAAGCGCGATATGGCTATTACCGCTATGGCAGGTCCCCTTTCAAACCTTATTGTTGCGCTTGCGGCGCTGCTGCTCGGAAATATTGTAAATCTTGTTTACAGCACGGTATTATCCGTCTCGTTTTTTGCATATGTATATCTTTTCTTCTTTTATATTGCACAGATAAATATTTATCTTGCCGTATTCAACCTAATACCTATACCTCCGCTTGACGGTTCAAGGCTTTTGTCTGCTTTACTGCCGTACAAGCAGTATTATGCGCTTATGCGTTACGAGAGATATATTTTTCTCGGACTTTTGGCGCTTTTGTGGATAGGTGTGCTTGATGTGCCGCTTAATTTTCTTTCGGGCGCGGTTATGAAGGCGCTGAGCTTTTTGGCGGACTTGCCGTTCAGATTATTTTAACAGGATGTGCTTAAATGGAAAACGCTATCTCCTATAAGCTTGAAAGCTTTGAGGGACCTCTCGATTTACTGCTTCAGCTTATAGCGCGCAATAAGCTGAATATATATGATATACCTCTTACCGAGCTTATAGACCAGTATTTGGAGCAGATAAGCAAATTCAAAGAGGAAGAAATGGATATTGCCAGCGAATTTCTCGAAATGGCGGCAAGACTTATCTATATAAAAACGGTAAGTTTGCTCCCCAAGCATGAGGAAGTCGCGGTTTTAAAGCAGGAGCTAACAGGTGAGCTTTTGGAGTATCAGGTCTGCCAGCAGATGGCGGCTTTACTCGGAACTATGACGGGTGGGTTCGACCGTTTTGTACGCCGTCCCGCTGAAGTTGATTTTGATAAGACCTATGAGCTTAAGCATCCGCCCGAAACGGTATATCTTTCGTATATCGCGGCGGTGGGCAGGGGACAGCGCAGGCTTCCGCCCTCGTCAGAGCCTTTTACCAAAATTGTCGCAAAGAAAATCGTATCGGTTTCAACAAGAATTGTTTTTGTAATGCGAAAGCTATGGAAGGGCGGTTCTAGGAAACTCAGCTCACTCTACACAACCGCGCACAGCCGTTCCGAGCTTGTAGCTACGTTTCTTGCGGTGCTTGAGCTTTGTAAGGCAAACCGAGTGTCCGTTGAGGGCGATTCCGACGACGCGGAGATTAAATTGATTAAGGGGCATAAAAACAGATGAAAATGCAGGAACTTATACCGGCGATGGAGGCGGTGCTTTTTTCAAGCGGCGACCCTATAAGTCTCGACCGCCTGACCCAAATATTTGAAGAAACGCCGGAAAAAATAGAAAAGGCGGCAGCTTCGATATCGGAAAGACTTTGCGGAAGCGGTATTGAAATTATACGCCTTGAAAACACCTATCAGCTGTCAACGCGCGGTGAATATGCTGATTATATTAAAAAAGCCTTTGACATACGCCGCCGTACGCCGCTTTCTCCGGCTTCGCTTGAGGTGCTGGCTGTCGTTGCCTATAATCAGCCGGTCACCAAGGCGTTTATTGAGCAGGTTCGCGGTGTGGATTGCTCCGGCGTAGTTTCCACCCTTGTTGAAAAGGGGCTTATTGAGGAACGGGGAAGACTTGAGCTGCCCGGAAAACCCTTGCTTTACGGAACTACCAAGAATTTTCTTCGCTGTTTCGGTATAAGCGATTTAAGCGAGCTTCCGCCTTTGCCTAAGTCAGAACCCGAAATCAACGATGTCGGCGAGCAGTTAACGCTCGGAAATACCGAATAAAAACCGAAAATTTACCGAATAATAAAGTGGGTGAGTGCCTTTGCCGGCTGTAATTATAATTTCATCGGTGTTGCTTTTAGTTGCGCTTCTGTCGGTTTTGCCGCTTTCCCTGAGCTTCAAGCTGGACGGAGATTTTACCTTTAAATTACGCTACGCGGGAATAACGGTTTATAAGACAAAACCCGAAGACAAAGAGAAAGCCGTACAAAGCGGCGAAGAATCCGAGCCGCCTAAAAGGCAAGAAAAAAGCTTTTTTAAAAAGCTTACGGATAAAAGAGGATTTACTGGCGCCGTAAAGGAAGTTTTCGGCTTTTTGTCCGCCGTTTTCTCGCGTGTAGGCAAAATGCTTCGGCATTTGAAAATCAAACGCTTTATGCTTAATATTGTAGTCGCGTCGGACGATGCCGCCGCCACCGCAATTTCCTACGGCACCGTTTGCAGCGCGGTTTATCCTGTATTGACACTGCTTTCCACCGCCGCGGGTGTTAAGCTTAAAAATGTCAGCATAACCGCTGATTTTAATGTGACTAACCCTGATTTTAAGCTGTCTGCCGATATAAGCGTTCCGCTTATATTTTTGCTGATATCCGCATTCGGAATATTCAAAGAATACAATAATTTTAAAATAAGGAATGAATTGTAATGGGCGAAAATAATATCAAGGCTATTATGGACACTACTATGGACAAGCTCCACGCTATGGTGGATGCCGATACTATTATCGGCACTCCTCTTACCGTAGGAAATATTACGCTTATTCCGGTTTCCAAGGCATCTTTCGGTCTTGCTACCGGCGGAAGCGATTTTCCCAGTAAAACACAGTCGGGGCTTTTCGGCGGCGGCGGCGGAGCGGGGGTTACCATAAGCCCCGTGGCGTTTATTGCCATTAAGGACGGCGACGTTAAAATGATGCCTATTTATAACGATTTGTCTGCTGTTGACAAGGCTATAAATATGGCGCCTGAAATGCTTGAAAAGGTTAAGGAGCTTTTTAAGAAGGACAAAAATTAAGTAATACGCGTGCGGCCTTGCTAATAGTATTTATAAGTGAGGTGTTGTGCGTATGAAAAAGCTACTTGCGGTAATTTTCGCGCTTTTTATGTGCGTCTGTATTATTCCGGTCAGCGCCGATGAAATTACGGTCAGTGCGTCAGCCGCCGCGGTCATAAACGGCGATAACGGCGAGGTTATATACCTTAAAAATGCCGATGAGCGGCTTCCGATGGCAAGCACAACAAAGATTATGACGGCGCTGCTGCTTTGCGAGCACGGAGATTTTAACCGAGAGATTACCGTTACAAAGGAAATGCTGGCTGTTGAGGGTTCGTCAATGGGACTGCTCCCGGGAGATACCGTAACGCTTCATGATTTGCTTTACGGAATGTTGCTGGCATCGGGCAACGACGCCGCTAATGTTACGGCTTTTGTACTCGGCGGCAGCGTGAAGGGCTTTGTCGATATGATGAATGAAAAGGCACAGGCTTTGGGACTTCAAAATACCCATTTTGCCACTCCCTCGGGGCTTGACGCGGACGATCATTACACAACTGCCTTAGAGCTTGCAAATCTTGCAAGATACGCTATGCAAAACGATGATTTTGCCGCCGCGGCATCCTCTAAATCTGCTGTGCTTAATTACGGTAATCCGCCGTACAGAAGAACGCTTACCAACCACAACAGACTTTTAAAATATTTTGACGGCGCCGTAGGTGTCAAAACGGGATTTACCAAAAAATCAGGCAGGTGTTTGGTTTCCGCCGCAAAGCGGGACGGTAAGTATGTTATAGCGGTAACGCTTCACGACCCAAACGATTGGTCGGATCATGAACAAATGCTCGAGTACGGCTTTTCTGTAATACAGCAGATACAGTGCAGTCCCGAAAAAGCGGAATACATAATTCCCGTTATCGGCGGCAGTAAGGACAGCTTGACCGTAAAAACTCAGCCGTATACCGTAAACAGCGTTAAAACTGCCGAAATCACCTGCAAAACAGAACTGCCTAAATTTTTATATGCGCCGATAAAAAAAGGCGATGTTATAGGCACAATAAGCTATTTTTCGGACGGAGAGAAAATAGCTGTCAGCGAGCTTGTTGCCGAGGAAAATATAGGCAAAGCGCCGACAGGTCGAAATTATATCTACCGATGGCTTAAAAATGCCGCTGATATTATCGGCAATTTTCATTAAGGAGTTACAGATGAAGGATAATAAAATCAGACTGCAAAAACATCTTTCAGAATGCGGTGTCGCTTCAAGACGCAAGGCCGAGGAGTTAATTTCGCTCGGAAAGGTTAAGGTGAACGGTCATATCGCTTCTTTAGGCGACAAGGTCGACCCCGTAAGGGATAAGGTTACTGTCAGGGGTAAAAATGTTTCGGCGGTAAATGAAAAGGTGTATATAATGCTCCACAAGCCGCGCGGCTTTGTCACCACAATGAGCGACGAGGAGGGCCGCAAGTGCGTAAGCGACCTTGTTAAGGATGTAGGAACCCGTGTTTTTCCCGTAGGTCGGCTTGACCGCAATTCCGAGGGCTTGCTTATTATGACCAACGACGGTGAGCTTGCAAACCGGCTTACGCATCCGTCAAGCCATGTAAATAAAACCTACCGCGTGACGGTGGACGGCTCTGTTACGGACGAGCAGTTGTCAAGACTTTGCACCGGTATAGAAATCGACGGACGTAAAACGCTTCCGTGCGATGTGTTTATAGGCGAGAAAAAAACCGATCGAACGGTTCTTATATTTATAATTCATGAGGGTAGAAACCGCCAGATACGCAAAATGTGCGAGGCGGTCGGTCTTGAAGTGCTGAGGCTTAAACGCACCGAGATTGCCGGCGTAAAACTCGGTATGCTGCCGCAGGGTAAGTGGAGAGATTTAAACGAAAGAGAGCTGCGGCGGCTAAGCTCTGTTACGCAGGAAAGGAAGGACGGATAAAAAATGATTACCTTAGCGCCTCTTGAAAACAAAGACGAGATATGTGGAATTTTTAAGAAAAACGGAATTGAGTATAACGGCAATTCGGGCTGTGTTACGGCGTTATGCGGCGAAGAAAAACTCGGATACTGTCTTTATGATATTGATGAAAGGTCTGTTACCGTCCGTTTTATCAAGCCGTCAGACGATATTATGCTGGCGGACGGAATTTTACGCAGTACGCTGCATGTCGCCGCCGAGCGCGGCATAACAACCGCTTTTTATGCCGATACCGCGCCTGAAAAGCTCTTTGAAAAGCTTGATTTTATCGAAAGCCGTGAAGAGAAAACGCTAAAAATCGAAAAACTTTTTGAGAGCTGCTGCTGTAAGGGAAAAAAGTAGTTGCAAAATCAAAAGAAATATGATAATATATATCTTGTGTAATATTGTTACGGAGGTGTTTTGATGAACGCTTTTGAAATTGTTATAGGTATACTTGTTATAATCGTTTCTCTTGTTATAATCGGAGTTGTTATTTTGCAGCAGGGTCACCGTGCAGGTATTAACGGCGCCATTTCGGGCGGAGCCGATACTTTCCTTTCCAAAAATAAGGCAAGAACATTTGACGCGTCGCTTGCCCGTTGGACAAAGTATATCGCGTTACTGTTTTTTGTTTTGGCAATCGTTGCCAATGTCATCGCTTTAAGAGGCTGATTCTGCTTAGTGCAGAACAGTCTTTTGCAGTCTTTGTATTGTCCATATTATATAAATTTATAAAAGTACTGCTTGACTAAATTTACATAATATAGTATAATGCTAATTGCAATTAGTCAGTTTACCCCTGCGATTTTGCGGAGGGAGGGAATATAATGAGTCAGGTAAGAATTAAAGAAAACGAATCTTTGGACAGCGCATTACGCCGTTTTAAGCGTCAGACCGCAAAGGACGGTGTTATTCAGGAGGTTCGTAAGAGAGAGCACTATGAAAAGCCCTCTGTAAAGCGCAAGAAGAAGTCGGAAGCTGCTCGTAAAAGAAAGTTCCGCTAAAAATTAAACCTGAAAAAGCGGTTGCTTGCAACCGCTTTTTTTAATGGAGAAATATATGCTTTTAAAACCTGATATTAAGCTCGACCGTATTACGGATATTAAAATTGAGCTTTTAAAAAAATACGGTATATCTGCGCTGATACTTGATGTTGACAATACCATGTCCACTCATCACGGTCAGATTTTAACCGACGGTCTTTCCGACTGGCTTGTATATATGCAAAACGGCGGAATAGGTCTTACAATACTTTCAAATTCAAATGAAAAAAGGGTTGCGCCCTTTGCCGCAAAGGTCGGGCTTGATTATATAAGCATGGGCTTAAAGCCCCTGCCTTTCGGATTTTTAAGGGCGGTAAGGTCGCTCGGTGTGAAACGGAAAAACGCCGCCATTGTAGGCGATCAGATTTTTACCGATGTGCTCGGCGGGAACGCCGCGGGATTAAAGACGATTTTGCTTACGCCGATAAAACCCGAAACCGCTTTAAGATTTCGGTTTAAAAGACGGCTTGAACGCCTGATTTTTAAAATTTATAAAATAAAAACGACGGAGGTTTAGCAATATGTCTGCTAAATTCGGACCTGCCGGAAATTCGGCAAGCTTCCACGATATGGGTTATAAACACAGCCTTCAGGTTCCCGAATATATTGAGAAGATGGGACTTGACGCATTTGAATATCAGTGCGGCAGGGGCGTTAATATCGGTCTTGAAAAGGCTGCAGAATTGGGAAAACTTGCTTTAGAAAAGGGAATAGCGTTATCCCTTCACGCACCGTATTATATTTCTATGTCGTCGGTCGACCCTGAAAAACGGCTTAATTCGGTAAATTATATACTCGCAAGCGCGCGCGCGGTAAAGGCTATGGGCGGCAACCGTATTGTGGTGCATACCGGCTCCTGCGGTAAAATTTCAAGGGAGGAAGCCTTGGGGCTTGCGATAGATACAATGAAAATAGCACTCGGTGCGCTTGACAGCGAGGGACTCGGCGATATTCATATATGTCCCGAAACGATGGGTAAGGTAAATCAGCTCGGAACACTTGACGAGGTTATGGCGCTTTGCGAGCTTGATGAAAGGCTTATACCCTGTATTGATTTCGGTCATCTTAACGCCCGCGATATGGGAGGATTGAAGACCTTTGACGATTACAGGCATATTTTCGATACGATTGAAAACCGCCTCGGAGCAGACCGCCTTAAATGCTTTCATTCGCATTTTTCAAAAATTGAATATACGGTAGGCGGCGAAAAGCGGCACCTTACCTTTGCCGATAATGTTTTCGGACCTGATTTTGAGCCGGTTATCGAGCTTGTTGCCGCCAAAAACTGCAGTCCCGTAATTATATGCGAATCGGACGGTACTCAGGCTGAGGACGCCGCCGCAATGAAGAACTATTACAAAAGTATTCTTAAATAGAAATTTTCTTATCTGCGGAAAGGATATGATGATTTTATGATATGGCACAGCTCGGATTCTGCAAGCGTGTTGCAGACGCTGGAGGTTGACGATAAAAAGGGTCTTGCCAACGGAGTCGCGTATATGCGCCTTGAAAAGTACGGACGGAATGTTATTTCCAAGATAAAGAAACCTACATTTTTAAATAGGTTTGTATCTCAGCTTAAAAGCAAGATTGTAATAGCGCTTATGGTTACGGCGGTCTTGTCCTTTGCAGTATCGCTTATTTACAATGAAAAGGACTTTTATTCGCCCCTGCTTATAATTGCAATTGCGGTAATTAACGCGCTTGTCAGCGCCTATCACATTCACAATTGTGACAATGCGATAGAAGCGATGAAAAATATTACCAATTCCGGCGCTACGGTGTTGAGAGACGGTATTGTTAAAGCGGTCACTTCGGACGAACTGGTGCCGGGAGATATTATTTTGCTTGAAGCAGGCGATTATATTTCTGCCGACGCGAGAATTATTGAATGCAGTGAATTCCGCTGTAACGAATCAGCTATTACAGGCGAGGATATTCCGGTAGAAAAGCGGAGCGACGCGGTTCTTGACGATATAGAACCGCTTGATAAGCGTGTGAATATGGTATATTCGGGCTCAAGCGTTGTTCACGGCAGTGCAAAAGCGGTTGTGGTAGCAACGGGACTTAACACCGAAATCGGACATACCGAGACGATAATTCAGCAAACGGGGGAGGACAGGCTTCCCCTTGAAGGCGAGCTTGATACTGTAGGCAGGGTTGTAAACGCGGCGGTTTTAATTGTCTGCGCGGCGGTTTTTGTTATCAGTATGATACAGAATTTCTCTTCGGGTACATTCGCAAGTATGACCTTAAAGATGCTTGTAAACTCGGTAGCGCTTGCCGTTGCCGCCATTCCCGAGGGACTTCCGGCAATCGCCACAATCGTCATTGCAATCGGTATTCAAAGAATTATGCATGACAGTATTATAATTAAGGACGCTAAAGCGCTTGAATTACTCGGCAAGACCGATGTTATTTGTTCCGATAAAACAGGTGTTTTGACCCGCAATAAAATGAAACTGAGCCGTATTTATGACGGCAAAATCATAACCGATGTTGAAAACGAGCCGGTAGGCGAGGTCGCGGCTATGATACTGCGGCTTGCGGCTGCCTGC
Organism: Clostridiaceae bacterium; assembly: GCA_016303035.1. Taxonomy (GTDB): domain Bacteria; phylum Bacillota; class Clostridia; order Oscillospirales; family Acutalibacteraceae; genus UBA737. The sequence goes on from JAEDML010000010.1 coordinate 12,810, forward strand.
TCGACCCTTGAAAACGATTCTACGGAATATGCAATAGCCAATGCCTGTCTTGCATATAATTCAATGTCGGAAAAGGATATTGAGGATATGTTTCCGCGTATATCGGAAATACCGTTTGATTCCGAGCGCAAGACCATGACTACGATAAATATGATAAATGAGCGTCCGTTTGCAATAGTAAAGGGCGCGCCGGAAATCATAGTTCCTAAGTGCGTTGACTGCGACAGTGAAAAGATACTTAAAATCAATGATGAGCTTGCCGATGAAGCCCTGAGAATCGTCTGTATCGCTATGAAGCCGCTTGATACTATTCCCGCAAATCCCAATCCCGAGGAAATTGAGAGCGGACTTACCTTTGTTGGACTTTTGGGACTTATAGATCCGCCGAGGGACGAGTCGGTAAAGGATATCGAAACCTGTGATAACGCCGGTATAAAAACGGTTATGATAACGGGTGATAACCTTATAACCGCAAAGGCGATAGCGCGCAGAATAGGCATTTTAAAGGACGGTACTAAGGCTATTACCGGCGCCGAGCTTGATGAAATGACCGATGAAGAGCTTGGCGAAAACATTGAAAAGTATACCGTTTTTGCAAGAACTACCCCAAACGATAAGCTGCGTATTATAAAGGCATTAAAGGCAAACAAAAAGACCGTTGCCGTAACGGGTGACAGCGTAAGCGACGCCGACGCGCTTGCCGCCGCCGATGTAGGCTGTGCAATCGGCAGATTCGGTGCCGATGTTGCAAAGGGCAACGCCGATATTATAATAACAAATAACCGCTTTAATTCAATAGTAGCGGCTGTAAGGGAAAGCCGAGGTCTGTTTGCCAATATTAAGAAATCCGTGCATTATCTTTTAAGCTGTAACATAGCCGAACTTGCGGCTATGCTGTTCGGTACGGTAATCTTCCGCGCGTTTCCGCTTGCGTCGGTGCAGCTGCTTTGGATAAATCTGCTTACCGACTGCGCTCCCGCAATATCCTTAAGTATGGAAAGGGGAGAGGAGTCGGTTATGAAAAAACAGCCCTGTGAAGTAGGCAGGCTGTTTGATATTAAAAATACGGTTTCAATAGCAATTCAGGCTGTTTTTATTGCGGTTATGACCCTGATATCATACGCGGTAGGAAACAAAGCGGGACATTCGGTTGCTATGACAATGGCGTTTGTAACCTTGGGACTTTCGCAGATATTCCACTGCTACAATAACAAAAGCGAAGCGAGCATTATAAATAAGAATTTGCTTTCAAACAGGCTTATGAATTTTGCAAATCTGCTTACAATGTTTCTTATTGTCTTTCTTGTGCTTACGCCGGCAGGCTTTGTATTCAGCCTTACGGTATTAAACGCATCGCAGTTCTTCACCGCGCTGCTCTTTGCGTTTTTAATAGTTCCGCTTTGCGAAGCGCTTAAGCTGATATATAAATTTACGGATGTTAGATAA
>JAEDML010000137.1 GCA_016303035.1 Clostridiaceae bacterium
GAATTTTCAGGCCATACCTTTGACTGCCTTGATAAAAGCTTTGAAACCAACGAGCCTGTTGATGTAGTTGTAAGACCTGAGGATGTAGACATTGTAGATGTAGAAAAGGGTATGCTTAAGGGTACGGTTACTTCAGTAGCCTTCCTCGGCGTACATTATGAGATAATTGTTGATATCGGCGGCTTTAAGTGGATGATACAGACCACCGACAAGCACCTTGTCGGCGACAGTGTGGGACTTTATATTGAGCCTGACGCGATTCATATAATGAGCAAATCGGAATACTCGGGCAAATACGGCGATTATTCGAGCTACAGCGAGGAGATTGACCACCTGTCCGACATAACGGAGGAGGAAGAGCAGTGAACCGTAAATCCTTCGGAAGCCGGCTTGTGGCGTCACCTTATATTGTGTGGGCGGCAATATTTATAGTTGTTCCGCTTATTATGATGTTTTACTACGCGCTTACCGACGCGAACGGCGTTTTCACCCTTGCAAACCTTGCGGCTATCGGAAAATACAAAAAAGCCTTTGCAATTTCCATACTTTATGCGGCTGTTGCCACGGTAATAACGCTTATTCTCGCCTATCCTATGGCGTACTGTATGACAAAGCTTAATGTAAGCTCGCAAAAAATGATTCTTATGATTGTTATGATACCGATGTGGATGAACTTTCTTATAAGGACATATTCGTGGATAACAATTCTTGCAAATACGGGGCTTATCAACACCTTTCTTATGCGGCTGGGACTTAAACCGCTAAAGCTTATAAACACGCCCGGGGCGGTAATTTTGGGAATGGTGTACGATTTTATACCGTATATGATACTGCCGATTTACTCGGTTATGTCAAAGCTTGATAAATCACTGCTTGAAGCGGCGGAGGATCTCGGCTCCAACACCTTTTCAAAATTCAGAAGGGTCATACTTCCGCTTACAAGACCCGGCATTATTTCGGGCATTACAATGGTATTTGTACCGTCGGTCAGCACATTTTATATCTCCCAAAAGCTCGGCGGCAACAAGACAATGCTTATAGGCGATGTTATAGAGTATCTCTTTAATCTCGGTCCGAGCTACTATAATGTTGCTTCGGCGGTATCGCTTGTGCTTATGGTAATGATTCTTATTTGCCTTGCGGTTATGAACCGCTTCTCCGACGAGGACGACGGAGGTACGATTATATGAAAATACTTTCAAGAATATACATTGCGCTGATTCTTCTGTTCCTCTATGCGCCGGTTGCGGTTATGATAATCTTTTCCTTTAACTCCTCGAAAAGCGTATGGAGCTTCGGCGGCTTTTCATTTCAGTGGTACGCCGGTCTTTTAAACAATACAACCATGATTACCGCGCTTGAGCACACCCTGATAATAGCAATCCTTTCGGCGGTAATTTCAACCGTATTGGGCACAGCCGCCGCAGTCGGAATTGACGCGCTGAAAAACAAGCTGCTTAAAAAATCGGTAATGACCGTTACCAACATACCGATGATGAACGCCGATATTGTTACCGGAATTTCACTTATGCTGCTTTTTATCTTCTTCGGAAATTTGTTCGGCGCACGCGAATCCCTGGGATTTTTCACGGTGCTTATCGCGCACATCACCTTTAATCTTCCCTATGTTATACTGTCTGTATCGCCAAAGCTCAGGCAGACCGACCCTCATCTTCCCGAAGCGGCACTTGACCTCGGGTGTACGCCGGTATCGGCATTTATGAAGGTTGTGCTTCCGTCTATTTCAACAGGCATAGTAACGGGCTTTATAATGGCTTTTACCCTCTCGCTTGACGATTTTGTAATAAGCTATTTCACCTGCGGACATTATCAGACGCTGCCGATAGTTATATATAATATGACAAAAAAATCGGTCACGCCCGATACCTACGCGCTTTCAACCGTAATATTTATATCTGTGTTTGTTTTGTTAATACTTTATAATATAGTTCAATCAAAGAGCGACGGCCGCCAAAGAAAAGAAAAGGCCGTCTGAAAGGAGAAAACGAAAATGAAAAAGAAAATTGCACTGCTTGCGGCATTCACACTGGTTATCTCATCTGTTTTTACAGGCTGCGGCTACAAATATGCCGAGCTTGAGCTTCGCGGCAAATACACAAAGGATTATGCCGGAACCGAGCTTAATGTTTACAACTGGGGAGAATACATCTCCGACGGGAGCGACAATTCAATTGATGTAAATAAGGAATTTGAAAAGCTTACCGGAATTAAGGTAAATTACACCACCTTTGAAAGCAACGAAACCATGTATTCACAGCTTAAAAGCGGCGGAGTGACATACGACATCATAATCCCGTCGGATTATATGATTGAGCGGCTTATTAAAGAAGATATGCTCAAAAAAATCGATACCTCTTCCCTTTCAAACTATGATTTGATTGAAGACAAATACAAGGGCTTATTCTTCGACGAAAACGAGGAATACAGCGTTCCCTACAATGTAGGATTGGTAGGCATAATATACAATAAAACCATGGCAAAGGATATTGAACATTCTTGGAACGTGCTGTGGGACAGCAAGTACAAGGACATGGCGCTAAACTTCAATAATCCGCGCGACGCGTTTATGACCGCCCAGATGATACTCGGTCAGGACCTTAACACTACCGACAAGGCGGATTGGGACGCAGCGGCAGACCTGCTCAAAAAAGGAAAAGCCAACCTACAGTCATATGTTATGGACGAGATTTACGGTAAAATGGAAACCGGCGAAGCCGCTGTGGCTCCCTATTACGCCGGCGACTTTCTTACAATGCATGAAGTAAATGAAGACCTTGATTTCTTCTACCCCGAAGAAGGTACAAATATTTTTGTTGATTCAATCTGTGTTCCCTCGGGCGTACAGAACTATGAAGCTGCTATGCTTTATATCAATTTCCTGCTTGAGCCCGATATTTCCACCGCAAACGCCGAATATATCGGTTATGCTTCGCCGAATACCGCAGTTATAAACAATGAGGACTACTGCTACTATCAAAACGAAATTTTATATCCCGATGAAGCAACTTTACCGAAAGTGCAGTATTATCATGATATTGATGAATCGGTAAGAAGCTACTACGAAAACCTTTGGAGCGATATAAAGCTCTATTAA
>JAEDML010000138.1 GCA_016303035.1 Clostridiaceae bacterium
AAAGATAAAGGATAGGTGATAGCCGTGTCAGCTCCTATACTGTACATAGTCGTTCCCTGTTATAACGAGCAGGAGGTTTTGCCAATTACGGCGGGCTTGTTTCTCGAAAAGACAAAGTCGCTTATATCGTCCGGAAAGGTTAGCGAGGACAGCCGTATAATGCTTGTAAACGACGGAAGTCGGGATAACACATGGGAAATAATTAAGCGCCTTTCGCGTGAGGATTCGCATTTTGTAGGCGTTTCTCTAAGCCGCAACCGCGGCCATCAAAATGCCCTGCTTGCAGGCCTTATCGAGGCAGAACCTAAATGCGATATTGCCGTTAGCATCGACTGTGACGGTCAGGACGATATTAACGCTATTGATAAAATGATAGACGAATATATCGGCGGTGCGGATATAGTTTACGGAGTTCGCAGCTCGCGCAAAAGCGATACATGGTTTAAGCGCACAACGGCGCAGGGCTTTTATAAATTTTTAAACCGTATGGGCGTCGAGGTCGTCTATAATCATGCCGATTACCGACTGCTTTCCTCGCGCGTTATAAGGGAGCTTGAAGGCTTTAAGGAGGTAAATATATTCCTGCGCGGAATGGTACCTCTTATCGGATTTAAAAGCACCTGCGTTGCCTATGAGCGGCATGAGCGAATAGCCGGCGAAAGCCATTATCCCCTTAAAAAAATGCTTGCCCTTGCCTTTGACGGCATTACCAGTCTTTCAATAAAGCCGATAAGATTTATAGCTTCCTTCGGGTTGCTTGTCGCGGCTGTCAGCTTTATCTTTATAATTTGGTCGTTTATCAGCTTTTTTACGGGTAATGCGGTCGCAGGATGGGCGTCTACCGTGTCAATTATCTGTTTTTTCAGCGGTATTCAGCTGCTAAGCCTCGGTATAATCGGGGAGTATATCGGTAAAATTTATTTGGAGACAAAGCGCCGTCCGAGATATATTATAAGCGAGCGTACCGACGACGGCGAATGTGCAGAAGAATGACATTGATTTTAGCAGTTTAATGTGCTAAAATAATTTAAAGCCAATATATAAAAAAGAGGTATTTGCCTAATGGAAAAGAGCAAATTTATCGACCAGCTGTTTGAGGCGGTTTTAACGCTTGAAAGTATTGACGAGTGTTACGAATTTTTTTCAGACGCCTGTACGCCTAAGGAAATACAGTCAATAGCGCAGCGCTTTGCGGTAGCAAAGATGCTTAATGAAAAGTATGTTTATAATGATATTGTAGAAGCTACGGGCGCCAGCACCGCGACTATAAGCAGAGTCAGCCGCTCAATCAACAGCGGATACGCAAAGGCTTTTTCAAGGCTTGATAAATAGCTATGTCGGAATACAGTAATTTTGCCGAGGTTTATGACCGTCTTATGACCGATGTGGATTATAAGGCAAGAACGGAATACCTCTGCCGATTGTTTAAAAAATATGATAGGCAGCCTACCCTGCTGCTTGATTTAGCCTGCGGGACGGGCGGCTTTTCAAATGAGTTTGCAAAGATAGGTGCCGAGGTAATAGGTGTTGATATTTCGGAAGAAATGCTGTCCTATGCGCGTGAAAATTCCGAAAAATGCGGACAAAGCGTGCTTTATCTCTGCCAGCCTGCCGAGGAGCTTGACCTTTACGGCACGGTTGACGGAGCGGTCTGCTGTCTTGACAGTCTTAACCACATTACCGATTATGAAAGGCTATGCAAGGCGATAGAACGCGTTGCGCTTTTCCTTGAAAAGGACAGGCTTTTTATTTTTGACGTAAATACCGTTTATAAGCATAAACAGGTACTCGGTAATAATATATTTGTAGTAGACAGCGAAGGCGTTTACTGCGTATGGCAGAATTTTTTTGACGATAACTGTAACACCACGCAAATAGATCTTGACTTTTTTGTAAAGGAAGGAAAGCACTACACGCGCAGCTGTGAGAGCTTTTGTGAGCGCGCGTATACATTAGAAGAGCTTGAAAACGCCGTTTCGGCGGCAGGACTTCAAACTGTTGCGGTATTTGACGATATGACCGAAAATCCCGTTTCGGACACCACGGAACGCGCAGTATTTATAACCAGAAAGATAAAGGAAACTTATAATGGCTGAACTTATAAGATGTATAACAAGTGACGGCGCCGTTATGGCGACCGCGATTGACAGTACGGATATAGTATCTAAAGCTGAGCAGTATCACTGTACCTCTGCCGTGGTTACTGCGGCTCTCGGAAGACTGCTTACCGCCGCTTCTATGATGGGAAATATGCTAAAGGGCAGTAACGATACCCTAACCGTCAAAATAGCGGGAGACGGGCCCGCAGGCTCGCTTGTCGCCGCCGCGGACTCGGCAGGAAATGTACGCGGATATGTTATGAATCCCGTTGTGGAAATTCCGCTTAAAGAAAACGGAAAGCTCGATGTTTGCGGAGCTGTCGGAACGAGCGGAAGCCTGTATGTTATAAAGGATTTGGGATTAAAAGAGCCTTATAACGGCTTTGTTCCGCTTACTTCGGGCGAAATTGCGGAGGATATAGCGGCATATTACGCTTTAAGCGAGCAGATACCTACCGTTTGCGCCCTAGGCGTGCTTGTAAATCCAGACCTTACCGTGAAAAAGGCAGGAGGATATTTGATTCAGCTGCTTCCCGGAGCCGATGACGCGGTTATAGATAGGCTTGAACAAAATGTCAAAAAAGCAAAGCCCGTAACGGCTATGCTGGACGAGGGAAAAAGTATAGAGCAGATTGTAAACTGTATGCTTGAAGGCTTTGAAACCGAAATTCTTTATACCGAAAATCCGAAATATCTCTGCCGCTGTTCGCGAGAAAGATTTAAAAGTGCGCTTGCAAGCTTAGGCAATGAGGAGCTTACAAAAATGGCGGAGGAAATGCCTGAAATAGAGGTAAAATGCCACTTTTGCAATAAGACATATAAATTCACACCCGAAGAGTTAAAAAAATTGATAAAAAAGGCTTGACAAAAAACTCCTATTATGATAATATAATGCTTGTCGCCGGTGAGTAGAAGCAAGCCAGCGCGGCACAGATGGGAGCATAGCTCAGCTGGGAGAGCATCTGCCTTACAAGCAGAGGGTCACAG
>JAEDML010000011.1 GCA_016303035.1 Clostridiaceae bacterium
ATGTCATTTTCAATTGCAAGCGCATAAACGCCGATTGGTTTCATTGTAGACCCCGGCTGACGCGGTGAATCAACAGCGCGGTTAAGACCCCTGTTTACCGTCTTTTCGCCTGCCCCTCCTACAATTCCGAGAATATGACCGCTGTAATCCATAACGGTCATTGCCGACTGGACATGAGCGCCTGTTGAATCCTTCTGCTTAAAATATTTATCTACATTGAGATAAACATCTTCCATTACAGACTGAATCTTAGGATTAACGGTTGAATAAATCTTATAACCGCCGTTATACAGCATTGTGGAGGCTATATCCTCAGAGCAGTTGTATTTTTCGGCAAGATCGCCTATAACCTCATCAATAAGCGTATCGACAAAATAACTGTTAATTTCGACCTCATAATTCTCCTGCTGTGAAAAATCGAGAGCTATATCGGAATTTACGGCGGCATCATGCTCCTCTGCCGATATTTTACCGAGTTTAAGCATTTTATCAAGAACGACATTTCGGCGTTCCCTGTTTTCCTCGGAGTGATTCTTCGGCTCATAATAAGAGGGATTTTTAGTTATTGCCGCGATGGCGGCGCACTCGGTTAGAGACAGCGCGCTTACATCCTTATTAAAATAATAGTTTGCCGCAACCTGAACACCGCAGATTCCGTTTCCGAGAGATATGGTGTTAAGATACGCCTCTAAAATTTTGTCCTTATCGAGCTTTTTTTCCACCATAAGCGCACGAATTATTTCGCGTATTTTACGAAAAGCATTCTGCTTTTTATCGCCTGTGATATTTTTAATAAGCTGCTGTGTGATTGTAGAGCCTCCCTGCTTTGATGAGTAATAGCCGAAAAGCTCGTTACCCATAGCCGCCGCCGTGCGCTTCCAATCGACGCCCTTATGCTCGTAAAAGCGTTCGTCCTCGATAGAAATAAAAGCGTCCTTCAAGGTCTGCGGGATTTGGTCGTTACCTACCCATATACGGTTTTCGTGACCGTGTATACGCTGATATTCCTCCCATTGGCCTGAAGAATTCTGAACATATATTACCGAAGTAAGATTAACCTCAAGATTCTGAATATTATCAATAAGCTGATTGCTTGAGAAAAAATCAAACTTCTTGTTTGATTTGGCATGAGCGGGCATGGCAAAAACCATTGACACCGAACTTACGACAAGCACTGCCGACAAAAAAACGCAGAAGCGTTTAAACAGCTTTTCCATAGGCGCTCCTTTCAATCAGTAATATTTCGGTTTATTATACCACTTAATATAAAAATAAGCAAATCTTTTCTTAATATTATAAAAAATCCCGCTTTATATGCGGGATTTTACCTTGCAAGCGGATGATATTTGGCATACGCCGCAGTATATTTGTTTTTCATAAACTGTGCATAAATCTGTGTTGATGAAATATCGGAGTGACCGAGCATTTCCTTAATATCCTTAAGGTCGGCGCCGTTTTCAAGCAGATGTGCCGCAAAGGAATGGCGCAGTGTGTGAGGAGTTATATCTTTATTAATACCTGCTTTATCGGCATAATGCTTTATTATCTTCCAAAAGCCCTGCCTTGACATAGCCTGTCCGTTCATATTGGTAAAAAGGCGTTCCTCATAAGCGTCTGTAACGATAACTGGGCGCACTTCGGCAAGATATCCTGAAATGGTTTTTACCGCTGCAGGATATATCGGAATTACGCGCTCTTTTTTATCATGTAGATGCAGAATACCTATTTGCAGGTTTATATCGGTAACCTTAAGCTCTATAAGCTCGGAAACCTTTATTCCCGTAGCATAGAGAAGCTCAAGCATAGCCTTATCGCGTATGCTCTTAAAATCAGATCCGTCAGGCTGGGAAAGCAAAAGCATAATCTCATCGGAATCGAGAATACCCGGAAGTTTTTTTTCAGCCTTTTTCATTCGTATTCCCTCTACCGGATTGTTCCTTACGCACCCCTTAGCGGCAAGGCAACGGTAATAACAGCGAAGCGAAGCCACGGTTCTTGTCTTTGTAGCCTCCGACTTTCCGAGAGTTGTAAGATATGTTAAAAAATTATTCAGCACCGCAGAATCCACATCGCCGGCGCTTTTAACTTTATTTTCGGTACAGTATGTAACAAATTGATTAACATCACGCATATAAGATTCAATGGTATTTTCGGACGATTTTTTCTCATTCGACAGATACTCTTTAAAAATATCCAAAAAGAATTTCATACTGCACCTCCTTTTTAAAGTTGAAAAAATTTAATAAAAGAACAGGATAGAACCGCGTCAATTAAAGCGGAAATTAGAATTGCCACACAAAAAAATGTATATCTTCCGCAATAGTTTCTAAAATCAATATAAAGGTTTACCGGCTTACTTCTCGGCAAAGTCAGCTTAGCCATTATGACCGAAAATTTTACTGACTCCTTTGCCGCAAGCAAAAAGCTTATAACAAACACAACTGCCGCAGGAATAACCATTACCGCATTAAAGGCTATTCCTTTAACGGAATATTCCGAATACAAAAAAGAAGAAACAGCTCCGTAAAGAAATCCTCTCAGCACAACCCAAATAGGTACGGTAATTACGCCAAGCATTGAAGCGCCGCTTACGAACACGAAAAGCACGGTAAGCAGAGAGGTAAAAAAAGAACTGAACAAAACCGAAAAGAAGGAAACACCCGTCCTTTGCGATACATATGTATTAAGAAAATACTCCGAAAGCTTTAAGACGTTTTGGCTTTTGCCGATTGTAATACTGCCGGCAGCAACGCCCGCAATAAACATAAAGGTAAGCAAAATGATTAAATGATTTTTACCTAAAAACTGCGCAAATTTAACACGGTTAAGATTAACCACCGTACTTCTTCGCATAAATATCACTCCTTAAACTTCTAAAGAATAATATGCGAAGTTAGGACAAGATATGAAATCATTTTTAACCACAAGATTTAGAAAAGCAAATCATAATAATAACAACATCTTGAAAAAGTACGACTTTATGTAAACTTGTTTTAAAGAGTGAAAAAAATTAGCCTACGAATTCTTCAAGGAAAACGCAGCTATAAAAAGATAAATACACTGAAAATTCACTGTATTTATATTTATACTACAAAAAGGAAATTATGTCAACTGCCAATTTTACATAGCTCGAATATTATGTTAACTGTTTATGTAAACCATACAATATATGCGGACTATGTATTTATGTAAACCCAATTTGTTGTAAAATTATCCTTTAATTTTTTTGAAAAATATGGTATAATTTAAAATAAGAAAATCAAGTTAAAATGATGCGGAGATGTGTTTATGAAAAAAACAGTAATTATTACCGGAGCTTCTAAGGGTATCGGAGCGGCTGCCGCTATTCTTTTTGCAAGAAAGGGTTGGAATGTTGTTATCAATTACAATGAATCGTACGAGTCTGCTTCCCTGCTCGCCCGTTCGCTTTCAAGCAACGGTTTTTCCGCTATGATTCATAAGGCAAATGTCGCTAACAAGCTTGAAGTTGATTTAATGGTTAAAGAAACGGTTTATAAATTCGGTTCGGTTGATGTTCTTATAAATAACGCCGGCGTATCCTACCAAGGCCTTATAACAGATACCGATGAAATTGATTACGATAAAATAATTGATGTAAATCTTAAGGGAGTATTTAACTGCTGCAAGGCTGTTACCCCTGTAATGGTAAATCAGAAATCGGGTAAAATTATAAACATTTCTTCTATGTGGGGTCAGGTCGGCGCTTCGTGCGAGGTAGTCTATTCAGCCGCTAAGGCAGGCGTTATCGGTCTTACCAAAGCGCTTGCAAAGGAGCTGGCTCCCAGCGGGATTACCGTGAACGCAATAGCTCCCGGACTCATTGAAACCAATATGAATTCAAATATAAGCGTTGAAGATCTTAACAGCTTTGTTGAGAGTATCCCGTTAGGTCGCATGGGAAGCGCCGACGAAATCGCCGAAGCTGCGTTTTTCCTATCTTCGGAAAATGCCGACTACATAACCGGTCAGGTGCTCGGCGTAAACGGCGGTTTTGTAATGTAAAAAAATCCCGTACCTTTCTTTTATGAAAAGTACGGGATTTTTAATGATTTTAAGTATTATTCTTCAGAGGAATTGTTTTCTTCTTCCTTCATTTTTGCAAAGCACTCGCTGCAATAAACCGGACGGTCATCACGCGGAATAAAGGGAACCTTAGCAACTCCTCCGCATGCTGCACATACAGCCTCATGCATCTCTCTCGGAGCTCTGGCTGCATTCTTGCGCTTGTCGCGGCAAGCCTTACAGCGCTGCGGTTCGTTTACAAAGCCCTTGGATTCGTAAAACTCCTGTTCTCTTGCAGTGAATACGAACTCCTCGCCGCAATCCTTGCAAACTAATGTCTTGTCTTCAAACATTTTTTGTACCTCTCTTGTTTGACTTAAATTTAGCCCCGGACGGAATCGCACCGACATCTTTGTTTTCAACGCTCTGCTGGTTTAAGCTACATGGGCATATGTTAACGGTAATACCGTTATTACTGTTTTAATCTGTTAAGCTTATTTCTAATGCGCTTTAGGGAATTATCGACCGATTTAACGGTAATTCTAAGTTTGTCCGCTATATCTGAATACTTATCCCCTGCTAAAAAAAGCCGCAGTACATTGTATTCCTTATCGGAAAGCTCAAGCCTGATATTATCGGTAAGTGCTTGCAGATTTTCTTTATCAAAAAAGATCTTTTCCGGACTGTTGCCGTCGGTCAATTCAACATCGTCTATCGGCGACAGCAATTGCTCGGGAATTTTCTTTTGTCCGGAAATATTTTTTAAATTTTGTATCACACAGCGCTTGATACAGAGCGAAGCAAAGGTGGAAAACGAGGATTTTTCCGGATTATAATTTTTAACCGCAGAATAGAGTGCAAAGGATGCGTCCTGTACAATATCCTCCCTCTCGGAAGCGGGACAAAGCCTGTCGGCATAATAATTGATAACATGCAGATATCTTTTAATTATTATCTGCAATAGTTCATACCTGCCGCCATTGATGAGTTTAATTAACTCATCATCAGACATCTTTTCGTAATTTTCGACAAAATTATTCCTCATTTGCTCACCGAGATAGCATTTCTTACCAACTATTATGATTATAATACATTAAAATACTGTAAAAGTCAAGAAAAATATGAAATTTTTGTAAAATATTTGGTTTGTCAGGAAAACATAAATAATGTAATAAATAATATTGACTTTGAATTAAAATGATTATAAAATTATATTATAAATCCTAAGGAGGAAAAATTATGTATAAAGATAAATACAGGCTTTGGTGCGAAAAAGCCACAAAAGATCAGGATATTATAGACGAATTAAAATCAATTAGCGGAAACGAGGAGCTTATATCCGACGCATTTTACAAAGACCTTGAATTCGGCACAGGCGGACTGCGCGGAGTTATCGGAGCCGGCACTAACCGTATGAACATATATACAGTCGGCCAAGCGACTCAAGGCCTTGCCGAATATGTTAATTCCGTAACTTCAGGCGGAAAGGTCGCAATCGCCTACGACAGCCGAATTAAATCCGATGTTTTTGCAAAGGTTGCCGCTTCAATATTTGCCGCTAACGGAATAAAGGTATATATATATAAAGAGCTTATGCCTACGCCTATGCTTTCCTTCGCAGTACGCCATCTTAAATGCGATGCAGGCGTTGTCGTAACTGCAAGCCATAATCCTGCAAAATATAACGGCTACAAAGCCTATGGATCAGACGGCTGTCAGTTAGGACCGGAAGTTGCCGATTATGTTCTTTCTATTATGGAAAAGCTTGATATATTCGAAGATGTAAAGACTACTGATTTTGATACTGCTGTAAACGAAGGTAAAATCGAATATATAGACGACACGGTAATAGAAGCATATCTTGATAATGTTGAAAAACAGCGTGTTTCACCGCAAACAGACCTTTCAAATCTTAAGGTAGTATACACCCCGCTTCACGGAAGCGGTAACAAGCCTGTCCGCAGTATTCTCGCACGCATCGGGCTTAAAAACCTCACAGTTGTTCCCGAGCAGGAGCTGCCTGACGGCAATTTCCCTACAGCCCCCTACCCCAACCCCGAAATCAGACAGGCGTTTGAATGCGCGCTTAAGCTTGCAAAGACCGTTAATCCCGATTTACTGCTTGCTACCGACCCGGATTCCGACCGTGTAGGAATTGCAATCAGACTTGACGGCGACTATAAGCTTTTAAGCGGAAACGATGTCGGCGTGCTGTTGCTCAATTATACACTTGACCGCCGTACTGCAAACGGAACTATGCCTAAAAATCCGATTGCCGTAAAAACAATAGTATCCACCGAAATTTGCACCAAAATTGCGGATTACTACGGCTGCAAACTTATAAATGTGCTTACCGGCTTCAAATTTATAGGCGAACAGATAACTATGCTTGAAAAATCAGGCGAGCAGGACAGATATGTATTCGGCTTTGAAGAAAGCTACGGATATCTTATAGGCGATCATGTGCGCGATAAGGACGCAGTTGTGGCATCTATGCTGATTTGCGAAATGACCGCGTATTACAAAAACCTCGGCAAAACCCTTAACGTTGTTCTTGAAGAACTATATAATAAATTCGGATATTACTACTGCAGGCAGAAAAGCTTTGTTTGCGAGGGCCAGTCAGGTATGGAAAAAATAAGCGCTATAATGGAAAATTTGCACAACAGCACGGTTGATTTTATCGACGGTGAAAGGGTTGTAAAAATCAACGATTATTCAAAATCGGTAAGCACCGATACTGTAAGCGGTCAAAAAACCGTAATAGATCTGCCCAAATCAAACGTCATAAGCTATTTCCTTGAAAACGGAAGCAGTCTTATAGTTCGTCCCTCCGGAACCGAACCTAAAATCAAGCTCTATATAGGCGCCGTTGGCAAAACGGCCTCCGTTGCAGAGCAAAAACTTGACAGTCTTGAAAAAGCAGGAGTAAGCCTTTTGGGATTTTAATTAGACTGATAAAAATAAGCGGTGCTTTCACAAGCACCGCTTATTTTTATAGTATCAATTAACCGAATTTGCCGATTTATTTACATAATTATAAGTAGGAACAATCAGCTTTACCAATTCCCTCACATCTGCGTTGTCATCATACATTACATTCTGCATTTTATTAAGCGTATCAATAAATACTTCCTCATCAATATCAATAGGCTGTCCTATATGTATCAAGTCGTTTTCGGTATTTTGAAGTCCCTCTTCGGACATAAGCAGTTCTTCGTAAAGCTTTTCGCCCTTTCTAAGACCCGTAAACTTAATTTCAATATCTACATACGGTCTGTATCCGGAAAGCCTTATAAGATTCTCGGCTAATGTAAGTATTTTAACGGGTTTTCCCATATCAAGAACGAAAATTTCACCGCCCTTTGCCGATGCTCCTGCCTGTAATACCAAAGAAACAGCCTCCGGTATAGTCATAAAGTACCTTATAATTTCAGGGTCGGTAACCGTTACCGGTCCTCCGTTTTCTATCTGCTTTCTGAACAGCGGTATAACACTGCCGTTACTACCCAAAACATTGCCGAATCTTACCGCTACATACTCGGTATCGGAATGATTATTGAAGTATTGCACGATCATTTCACATATAC
Organism: Clostridiaceae bacterium; assembly: GCA_016303035.1. GTDB lineage: Bacteria > Bacillota > Clostridia > Oscillospirales > Acutalibacteraceae > UBA737. The sequence goes on from JAEDML010000011.1 coordinate 7,614, forward strand.
GCTTGGTCGCGCCCATAATATTTGTAGGATTAACCGCCTTGTCGGTAGAAATCAGTATAAATTTCTGAACGCCGTATTTATCGGCAAACTGTGCAGTTTTATATGTACCGAAAACATTGTTCTTAATTGATTCGTTGGGGCTTTCCTCCATTAAAGGAACATGCTTGTGTGCTGCGGCGTGATATACTATTTGCGGACGGTATTTTGCAAACACACAATCAAGCCGTTTACTGTCGCGCACAGAACCTATAAGCGTTACAAGATTTAATTTGGGATATTTCCTAAGAAGCTCGTTTTGAATATCATACGCATTATTTTCATACATATCAAAAATTATAAGCTGCTTTGGATTATGTACGGCTATTTGACGGCACAGTTCACTTCCGATTGAGCCGCCTCCGCCCGTAACCATAATTACCTTGTTTTCAACATAATTCATAATTGAATTAAGGTTAATTTTTATCGGATCTCTGCCGAGCAAATCCTCGATTTCCACCTTGCGTATTGATGAAGCACTGAAATTATTATTAAGCAGTTGATAGATTGCCGGAACCGTGCGTAAAGTGCATTCGGTTTTCTGGCAAATGTTGAGTATCTCAGATTTTTCCTCGCTCGGACAGCTTGGGATTGCAAAAACAATGGTTGAAATATCATACTTTTTCGCGGCTTCAATAATCATATTGCGGTCGCCGACAATTCGTATTCCCGAAATATACTTACCTATTTTGTAAGGATCGTCGTCGATAACACAGCAAATTTTGCAATCTCTCATTTTTTTGCTTTCGAGAATTTCTGTAATAATGGCAGATCCAGCATCTCCGCCTCCTATAAGCATAATATTGCCTTTAAGTGTGTTATCATTTTTTTCGGTCGGTTCTAAATTGCTTGATATGTAATATTTTTTCAACGCTATTCGCTCTGCCGAAATCATAAGACAGACAATCATAAATGTAATTACATATGTTGATACAGCGCAGGCATTTGAAAACAAAGCCATTGAAACAACATAAACACCGGAAACAGCCATAGCAGACCCTGCCATAATGCGTGCGAGCTCATTATATCCGGAATAACGCCAAAGAATATTATAAACCTTAAAAATATAAAAAAATACGACTATTAAAACGGGTAGAATTGTTAAAGAGTGAATGATATCAGAATCTATCGTCTCGCCTGTAGTAAGCATTGCAAGCAACAGAGACGCATCGGAAATTACACCGTCAAAAATCAGAGTAATAAACAGTCTCAGATAACGGTTTTTCATCTTGGCAGGCATCCTTTCAAAAATAAAATAGCATCTACATATATAAATTAACAGAGGTAAAGTTTGTTTTCATTTTTATTTCTATAAAAAAGCGCCGTATATTTTTAAATCAACCTTTCCGTCTTCAACGGTTATACCTTCGCTTTCAAGCAGCTGTTCCTGTGCAGATTTTCCGCCGAATGCAAAGGCGTCTGATAACTCGCCGAATCGGTTCACAACACGGTAGCATTTAATTTCCTTAGGGTCGGGATTTACATGCAGAGCATACCCTACAATCTGCGACCAACGCGGATTGCCCGCCATTGCGGCAATCTGACCGTAGGTAGCAACCTTACCGTAGGGTATTTTTTTAACCTGTTCGTAAATTCTTTCAAAGGTATTCATAAATTTTCTGTAATCAAGCGACAAATTAAAGCAGTTCAATACCCTGTGCACGGCATTTTTTAATTTCCTTTTCAGGCCATACCGACACCTGAACTTCACCGATGTGTGCCTTTTGCAGCAGGAGCATACAAAGTCTTGACTGACCGATACCGCCGCCTACGGTAAGCGGTAATGCGCCCGAAACCAACAGCTTATGGAATTCAAAGTTCAAACGGTCTTCGGCATTTTCCGCCTTTAACTGCGAAAGCAGGCTTTCTCTGTCAACTCGGATTCCCATAGAAGAAACCTCAAAAGCACTGTCAAGCACACGGTTGTAAACTACTATATCGCCGTTAAGCCTCCAATCATCATAATCAGGAGCTCTTCCGTCATGCTTCGCGCCTGATTTAAGTTTGTCGCCTATCTGCATAACGAATACCGCGCCGTACTCCTTAGCCGCCGCATCCTCGCGCTCCTTAGGGGTAAGATTGGGGTATTTATCTTCAAGCTCGTATGTAGTGACGAAGCTAATCTTATCCGGTAAGTAGTTATCAAGTACGGGATAGGCTTGGCTTACCGCATCTGCGGTGCGTACAATCGCACCGTAAATACTTCTTACTGTGGCTTTAAGGTATTCCTCGTTGCGGTCCTCAGCTACTATTACCTTTTCCCAGTCCCACTGATCAACATAAATAGAGTGTATACTGTCGCACCTTTCATCGCGGCGTATTGCATTCATATCGGTATAAAGTCCCGTGTGAATAGGAAATTTATATTTCATAAGAGCCATACGCTTCCATTTGGCAAGGCTGTGAACAACCTCGGCTATTTCGCCGGTTTCGAGAATATCAAAATCCACCGGTCTTTCAACGCCGTTAAGGTCATCGTTAATACCGCTTCCCCTTTTTACGAACAGCGGAGCCGTAACTCGGGTTAAATCCAGCGCATCACATAATTCCGAGGCAAAGCGTGACTTAACAAAGGAAATTGCCGACTGCGTATCGTATTCGTTAAGCTTAGAGACATATTTTTCCATATAAAACACCGAATCTTTCTAAAAAATAGAGCCAACCGTGCGCGGATAAAGAATTACATCACGGATATTCTGCATACCCGTAACATACATTATCATTCGTTCAAGCCCAAGCCCGAAGCCGCTGTGCGGAACCGAACCGAAGCGTCTGAGTGCGATATAGTCGTTGTATTCTTCAAGGGTCATTCCGCGCTTGTTCATAGCGTCGAGCAGTTTGTCAAGGTCTGCTTCTCTTTCGCTGCAGCCGATGATTTCTCCGACGCCGGGAACTAATAAATCAGTAGCGGCAACGGTCTTGCCGTCGGGATTTTGCTTCATATAGAAGGATTTAATATCCTTCGGATAATCGGTTAAAAATACCGGGCGCTTGCAGATTTTTTCCGCAATATATCTTTCGTGTTCGGTCATAAGATCGCAGCCCCATTCAACCGGATACTGGAATTCCTCGCCGCAGTTTTTCAGCCGTTCTACCGCCTCGGTGTAGGTCATTACCGCAAAGCTATGACCTGCCACGCTTTCAAGCTTTTCTATAAGACCTTTTTCAAAATGCGCGTCGAAAAACTTAAGCTCCTCAGGACATTTTTCAAGAACGGTGTTTATTATGTGCTTTATAAGCGCTTCGGCAATCTCGATTATATCGGGAAGCTCAGCAAAGGCAACCTCCGGCTCTACATGCCAGAATTCCGCCGCATGGCGTGTGGTATTGCTCTTTTCGGCACGGAAGCTGGGACCGAAGGTGTAAATTTTACCGAGCGCCATAGCGGCAACCTCGCCCTCAAGCTGACCTGAAACGCTCAAAGCGGCGCGTTTTCCGAAAAAGTCCGCCGCGTCATACTCCTCTTGAGTTTTGAACTGATTTTTTTCGTCAAAACCTATTGTAGTAACGCGGAACATCTCGCCCGCGCCCTCACAGTCGCTCGCGGTTATAAGCGGTGTATGAACATATACAAAATGTCTCGCCTGGAAAAATTCGTGTATTGCGGCAGAAACCACCGAACGCACGCGGAATACCGCGTTAAAGGTATTAGTCCTGACCCTTAAATGCGGAATAGTTCTCAGATATTCAAGCGAATGCCGCTTCTTCTGAAGCGGATATTCGGGCGGACATTCACCGAGAACGGTGATGCTTTCGGCGTTTATCTCCACGGAATCTGCGGCAACGACTGATTTTACAACAGTCCCCTCAATCATTAAAGAGGTTCCGAGCTTCATAAAAGCAGAAATATCACCCATAGCAGATTTATCAATAACAATCTGCAAATGCTTTAAAGAGGTTCCGTCGTTAAGCTCAAGAAAAGCCATATTCTTGGAGTCTCGCGAGGTGCGTACCCAACCGCAGACGGTAACCCTGTTTCCGATGTACTCGCTGTTTTTAAAAATATCAATAATGTCGGTATGCTTCATACGGTATCACGGTCTTTCAAATAATTTTAGTATGCCTATGAAAAAGCGCCCATTCTGCCCTAAAAAATTTAGGACGAATAGGCGCAAATATCCGCGGTGCCACCTAAATTACCGTTAAAAAACGGTCTCTTAAAGCCTGAAAGCTTAATTGACTTAACGCGTCGTCACGGCGCACCTACTTACCGTTAATACAGCTTTCGGATTGCGGCTCTGGAGTGTTATTCGTACCGTCTGTATCGCCGCGTTCACACTATCCGCAGTTCACTGAGGACCGATAACGGTATTACTTCTCTCCGTCAATGCCTTTAACGAAATAATTATAACATTCCGAAATTTTCTTGTCAATAGTTTTATCATGAAAAACCGACATATTCATCAGACCGAAAAACCTTCTATTATCTTCCGTATTTCCTCGGTTCCACTGCCCGAAAGCGCCGAAAAAGGTATTATTTTTACACCATTTGCGTATTTTCCGAGTTCATCTTCGATTTTAGTCATTCGTTCGTTGTACTGTGATTTGTTCAATTTATCGGATTTTGTAAGAATAACGGTATAAGGAATATCAGCATTATAAAGGAAATCAAGCATTGAAATATCAAATTCCGTGGCAGGATGCCGCATATCAACAAGCTGAAATACCGTTTTAATATTTCTTCCCGAGTTAAAATAGCCCTCCATAAGCTCTGCCCAGCGCTCACGCTCGGTAGCAGCGACCTTTGCATATCCGTAGCCCGGAAGGTCTACAAGCCTTATATTATCGACCCTGTAAAAGTTTACAGTGACCGTTTTCCCCGGCTTTGTGCTTACGCGCGCTATCGCCTTTCTTCCGAGCACTTTATTTATAAGCGAAGATTTACCGACATTGGAACGGCCGGAAAAGCATATTTCGGGCAGGTCTGATGCTTCAAGCTGGTCAAATGTTCCGAACGCCTTTTCAAAAACTGCGTTATTATAATTCATACTCTCTCCGTTACTGACTTATTCGCTTTGACTCGGTCTTAACTGTCGGTTCGCAGAAGGCAATTTTTTCGTTTTCCTTTTGCTCTTTAATCAGAGCCTCGGAAATAATATCGTCTACATATGAAACCGGAACAAACTGTATGTGATTTTTAACTTCAGAATCAACCTCGTCAAGGTCCGCGACATTATCCTTAGGTATAAACACCCTTTTCACACCGCCGCGGTATGCCGCCATGGCCTTTTCTTTCAGTCCGCCTATCGGAAGTACCCTGCCGAGAATCGTAACCTCGCCTGTCATAGCGATATCCCGCTTGACAGGACGGGATGTAAGCGCGGATATAATACCCGTGGTTATTGTAACACCGGCGGAGGGGCCGTCCTTAGGAACCGCGGCTTCGGTTGCGTGAATGTGAATATCGGTGTCCTTGTAAAAATCAGCATTTATACCGTAACGCACGGCATTTGCCCGTACATAGCTTATCGCCGCGCGCGCCGATTCCTTCATAACATCGCCCAAAGAACCCGTAAGCTCAATCTTGCCGGTACCGTGAAGCGCCGCAACCTCAAGCTGCATAATTTCGCCGCCGACAGCAGTCCAAGCAAGGCCGTTGATAATTCCAACCTCGTCCCTTTCGAGTATCGTTTCCGGCTTAAAACGTTTTTTGCCGAGCATTTTTTCAACATCGGTATCCTTAACGGTAACCCTTTCGGCACTGCCGTCCGCAATTTTGCGCGATACCTTTCTGCAAAGCGAAGCGATGTTTCTTTCAAGACCGCGAACTCCCGATTCTCTTGTATAAAAATCAATAAGGGCATAAATCGCACCGTCGGTTATGCGGCAGTTTCTTAAAGAAAGCCCGTGGCGCTTTATTTCCTTGCTTACAAGATGATGCTTTGCGATATTAAATTTTTCCTCCCTTGTATAGCTTGAAAGCTCTATAACCTCCATACGGTCATAAAGAGGAGCCGGTATATTCTCCGCATTATTAGCGGTTGTGATAAACACAATTTTGCTTAAATCGTAGGGGATTTCAATAAAATGATCGGTAAAGGTATTGTTTTGTTCGGGGTCTAAAACCTCAAGAAGAGCAGATGACGGATCTCCCCTGTAATCGTTGCCGAGCTTATCAATCTCATCAAGCAAAATAAGCGCATTGCTGCTTCCCGCCTGTTTTACGGCGTTAAGTATTTTACCCGGCATAGAACCGATATAGGTGCGCCTGTGACCGCGTATTTCAGCCTCGTCATGAA
>JAEDML010000139.1 GCA_016303035.1 Clostridiaceae bacterium
CCCTTTGTAGACATTGACGGTATACGGGGGGTTATGGTAATTACGGATTTTGACGGAAAGGGCGGAGTAGTGCCGGGGAGCGGTGAAAAATAATGCTTAAAAAAGAACGCCATATAGGTATTTTTTTCATCAACCTTGCAATTTTTATATTGCTGCTGCTTCTGCATTTTTCGGGGATAACGAATATAAAGATTTCCGGCGCGTCGCTAATGCTCGTCTTGCCCATGCTTACGGCGTTTTCAATGTTTTTTGATGAATTATACGCCGCGTTTACGGGGCTCGCCGTGGGTATATGTATGGACGCGTTTACAAGCGGAACCTATTGCTTTAACGCGCTGTCGCTTATGCTTTTGGGGCTTGCCGTTTCTTTTACGGCGCATTATCTTTTTAACCGAAACATTCGCTCCGCGCTTGTACTGTCATTCTTTTACTGTGCGGTTTACTACTTTTTTCGCTGGCTGTGCTTTTATGCGTTTGACAGCGGCGTTGAGGACAGCTTTCTCTATCTTTTCAGATACGGCTTTCCGTCGGCGGTTTATTCCGCTTTGTTTGTTGTTCCGTTTTATTTTCTTGAGCGTTTTTTCTATAAAAAGCGCGGATTTGCTTAAAACTAAGGAGGGTATATTTTGCCTTTTAAGAAAAAAAGTCAAGTACAGCTTACGGTTTTATCGGTGATACTTGTCATAGCGGTTTTGCTTTATACCGTAAAAATATATAATATGCAGATTTCGGGCGCTAAAGAAAATACCGAAGGAATGAACGGAGCCGCTTCGGTGAGAACTTCTGTGCTTAAAGCTCCGCGCGGCGAAATACTCGACTGCTACGGAAGACAGATTGCCGTCAACCGTGACGGGTACAATGTCGTCTTTAATAAGGCGTATGTAGGCGATAATCTGAACGATGTAATTTTGGCGCTTATAAATCTTTTTGATTCGGCGGGCGCGCAGTGGAAGGACGAGCTTCCGATAACCAAAACCGAGCCGTATGCTTTTATAGAGGGTGAGTCAACCGATAAGCTGATAGCAAAGCTTGAGGTTGCAAAGTACGCTACCGCCGATAACTGCGTTGTGCGTATGACCGAAAAGTATAAGCTTGAAAGCTACAGCCCCGAAGACCGCCGCAAGATTATGGCGGTGCGCTACGGTATGGATATTTCGGACTTTTCAATATCCTACCCGTATACCTTTGCCGAGGATATCTCAACCGAGCTTATGCGTAAAATTTCCGAATCGGGATTTATGCTTTCGGGCGTGTCGGTAGATGTTGTACCGTTCAGAGAATATGCGGATACATCGCTTGCGGTTAATCTTATCGGTTCTGTCGGACCCATTTTTGAAGAGGATTGGCAGGAGTATAAGGAAAAGGGCTATTCTTACAATGACAAGGTCGGCAAAAGCGGAATTGAAAAATGGGCGGAGGAGTATCTGCGCGGTACCGACGGCGAAATAACCTATAATATAGACGCAAAGGGAAATATTATTTCAAGCAAGGTAACCAAGGAGCCGGTCGCCGGCAAGACGGTTATGCTTACCATTGATAAAAATATTCAGCGCAAGGCGCAGGATTCGCTTGCGTCAACCGTTCAGTCGCTTCGTTCAGAGGGCGGTACCGCTACCGCAGGAGCCGCGGTGGCAGTTGATATAAAATCCGGCTCGGTAATCTGTGCCGCAAACTATCCTACATATGATTCGGCAACACTCGGTCAGAATTATGAAGCGCTGTCATCTGACCCGTCAAAACCGCTTACCGACCGCGCCTTTCAGGGAATTTATCCGATAGGCTCTACAATTAAGCCGGCGGTTGCTGTTGCGGCAATGCAAACGGGGAATTACAATATAGGCGAAACCATAAACTGTGTACATCAATACTCTTATTTTGCCGATTATCAGCCGAAATGTATGCATCGGCACGGTGTTATAAGTCTTAATACGGCGCTTGCAAAAAGCTGTAACTACTTCTTTTTTGAATTAGGACGCAGGGTGGGGGCGCTTACTCTTACCGATTATTTTAAGCAGTTTGGCTTAGGTGTTAAAACCGGTGTTGAGGTTGATGACAGCAAGGGACTTTTAGTAGAGCCTAAAAGCAACGGTGTCGGCGGCGATACCCTGCAGTTTGCAATCGGTCAGCTTAATGCGTTTACGCCGCTTCAGCTTGCAAATTATGCCGCGACGCTTGCAAACGGCGGTACTCACTACCGCGCAACGCTGATAAGCAAGGTGGTTTCCTATGACCTTTCGGAAGTTTACGATGAAAATGAACCCGAGGTCGTAAATACCGTTGAAATCAGCGATACTACCCTTAACGCGGTAAAGGAAGGTATGCTTTCGGTTACGGTTGACGGTACGGGCCGCGCCGCACTCGGAGATTATCCAATAAAAGTAGGGGGTAAAACGGGAACCTCCCAGACAAACAGCGGCGCTGACCACAGCGTGTTTATTGCGTTTGCACCGTTTGATAATCCACAGATAGCAATATCGGTGGTACTTGAACACGGCAATAACGGATATGCCGCAGGTACGGTAGTGCGGAGTATTCTTGACGCATATTTTTCCGCCGAGGGCAATGCCTCCTCGGATATACTTCCGTTTACGGTGCTTGACTGATATATGTAAAATCTGAGAGGGAAAAGGTTATACTTTCCCCTCTCAGGCGGTATTTTAATAAACAAAATATTGCAAAATTTATCATAAAAACATTGACATTTGCTTTGCAATTATATATAATTATAAAGCTGTTAATTTAGCAGTCATTATAACGAGGTGTGGCTCAGTTTGGTAGCTTTGAGTGCGAGCGCATCCTGCGGATGAAAAAGCGAGTACGAAAAGGCGCCGCGGTCGAAATTTTACACCGCTCCAAGGTGAAAAAAATTTCGGGCACCGCAAGAGTAAGCTGCGTAGCAGCGCGAAAAGGTTTTTACCTGTTTAAAAACAAAGACATAAAAAATTAAATAACGAGGTGTGGCTCAGTTTGGTAGAGCGCTGCGTTCGGGACGCAGAGGCCGCAGGTTCAA
>JAEDML010000140.1 GCA_016303035.1 Clostridiaceae bacterium
GAAACAAGCATTATAAGCGTGCTTTCGGGCAGATGAAAATTTGTAATAAGCGCGTCCATACACTTAAATTCATATCCGGGATAAATAAATATTCCGGTATCCCCCGAGCACTCACATATCTCTCCGTATTTGTAAGCCACGCTTTCGAGCGTGCGGCAGGCGGTTGTACCCACGCAGATTACCCTGCCGCCGCGAGCCTTTGCGGCGTTAATCTCGTCTGCCGCCTGCTTTGAAACCCAATAATGCTCGGTATGCATTTTATGCTGTGTTATATCTTCAACCTTTACGGGTCTGAAGGTGCCAAGCCCCACATGGAGCGTAACATAAACAATGCTTACTCCGTAGTCTTTAAGGTCATCAAGCATTTCGGCTGTAAAGTGCAGCCCTGCCGTCGGTGCCGCGGCGGAGCCGAGCTCCTTTGAGTATACCGTCTGATACCGCTCCCTGTCCTTAAGCTTTTCCTTTATGTAGGGCGGCAGCGGCATTTGACCGACCTCGTCAAGCACCGAATAAAACTCGCCGTCAGAGGTAAATTTCAATACACGGTTGCCGTCGTCAAGCACATCTTCCACTACCGCCGAAAGCTTTTCGCTGAATCTGAACTCTGTTCCGGTTTTGGCTTTTTTACCGGGACCCGCAAGGCACTCCCAAAGCATATTGCCCCTTTGACGGAGCAAAACGAATTCAACCACCGCGCCCGTGTCGGTTCTGGTGCCGTAAAGCCTTGCCGGAAGCACGCGCGTATTATTAAGCACAAGGCAGTCCCCCGGCCTTAAATAATCCTTAAGGTCGTAAAATCTGTCATGCTTAACCGTACCGTCTTTTTTTGATAGAACCATAAGGCGGGACGAATTTCGCGGCTCAACCGGAGTCTGAGCTATCAGCTCTTCGGGCAAATCATAATAAAAATCGCTTGTCCTCATTGTACACCTATAAACTTTCAGCCGTTTACTGCATAAAATAGTTTGACAAACATAAACGGCAATGTTATATTTATTGATAATGAAAGTTTATATTTATAAAAAATATTAAGCTTTCAAACAATTATTATATTGCAAATATCAATATATATCAACCCTGATTTTGCAATTTATGTTTGCGGAAAGAATGTGACGGAAATGAAAAATTACAATGTAGGTATTATAGGCGCTACGGGTATGGTTGGTCAGCGCTTTGCTCTCCTGCTTGCAGACCACCCCTGGTTCAAGGTAACCGCGCTTGCGGCAAGCTCACGCTCTGCCGGAAAGACCTATTATGAAGCTGTAGGAAACCGCTGGGCTATGAAATCCCCCATGCCTGAAAATTTAAAGGATATGGTGATTTCAGACGCGGAAAAGGATATTGAAGAAATAGTTTCAAAGGTTGACTTTGTATTCTGCGCGGTAGATATGAAAAAGGACGAAATCCGTGCGCTGGAAGAAAAATACGCTAGACTTGAATGTCCGGTAATCTCCAACAACAGCGCAAACCGCTTTACGCCCGATGTACCGATGATAATTCCGGAAATAAATCCCGAGCACCTTGAAATTATACCCTACCAGCGCAAAAGACTCGGTACAAAGCGCGGTTTTATCGCTGTAAAGTCAAACTGTTCGCTGCAAAGCTATGTGCCTGTGCTTTATCCGCTTGATGAAAAGTTCGGTATCGACAAGTGCCTTGTATGCACCTATCAGGCAATTTCGGGAGCCGGCAAAACCTTTGAACGCTGGCCTGAAATTCTTGACAATGTTATACCATATATCGGCGGCGAGGAAGAAAAGAGCGAGCAGGAGCCGCTGAAAATTTGGGGAGAAATCAAGGACGGAAAAATCATTCCGGCAGAAAACCCGAAATTTACGGCGCAGTGCCTTAGAGTTCCTGTGTCGGACGGTCATCTTGCCGCAGTATTTGTATCGTTTAAAAAGAAGCCTTCCAAAGAAGAAATACTTGAAATATGGAAGAATTTCAGCGGCGAGCCGCAAAGGCTCTGCCTGCCGCACGCACCCAAGCAGTTTATTAACTACTATGAAGAAAACGATATGCCGCAGACCAAGCTGTGCCGCGACCTTGAAGGCGGTATGGCTATTTCAACCGGACGTCTGCGCGAAGACACACAGTATGACTATAAATTTGTCTGTGTGTCCCACAACACATTAAGAGGCGCCGCAGGCGGCGGTGTTCTGCTTGCCGAGCTGCTTTGCGCCAAGGGCTATATGGACTGATTCCGAACAAAGGGAGTTGTCTTTTATGAAAAAACGAATTTTCACCGGCGCCGCAACAGCGCTTATCACCCCTATGAACGAGGATTACAGCGTTAACTGGAAACGCCTTGAAGAATTGGTTGACGAGCAGATAATCGGCGGTATCGATGCACTTGTTATCTGCGGTACCACCGGCGAAAAATCCACACTGCGTTATGATGAGCATGTTAAGGTAATAGAGGTAGCGGCAAAAGCCGCGGCAGGCCGCGTGCCGATTATTGCAGGCACGGGCAGCAATGATACGGTTTATTCGGTAGAGCTTTGCAACGACGCCGAAAAGGCGGGGGCCGATGCTTTTCTTATGGTTACGCCGTATTACAACAAAACCTCCCAAGCAGGGCTTAAAGCGCACTATAAGTATATTGCCGACCGTGTAAACAGGCCCATTATACTTTACAATGTGCCGTCAAGAACCGGCGTTGCAATTAAGCCGGAAACATACGCGGAAATTGCCGAGCACGAGCGCATTGTCGCGGTAAAGGAAGCAAACGGAGATATTGCCTCGGTAGCAAAAACCCGGTATCTTTGCGGAGACAACCTTGATATATACTCCGGCAACGACGATCAGGTAATACCGATAATGTCGCTCGGCGGAATAGGGGTTATATCGGTTTTGTCAAACATATTGCCGGGCGAGGTTCACAAAATGTGCATGGCGTATTTGGACGGCGACATAAAAACCGCATCCGAAATGCAGATTAAATACACAGGGCTTATGAACGCGCTTTTCAGCGATGTAAACCCGATACCCGTTAAGGAAGCTATGA
>JAEDML010000141.1 GCA_016303035.1 Clostridiaceae bacterium
CCCTTTGCAGGAAAGGACGGTAAGTTCGTAACCTCGCGCAATCTGCGCGACCGCCTTTTTAAAGAGGTTATGACAAATGTCAGTCTACGGGTTGAGGAAACCGATTCTGCCGATACCTTTAAGGTTTCGGGACGCGGCGAGCTGCACCTTTCGATTTTAATTGAAACCATGCGCCGTCAGGGGTATGAATTTCAGGTTTCTCCTCCTGCGGTTATCTTCAAACGCGATGAAAACGGCACACTTTTAGAGCCTATCGAGCTGCTTATGATAGAGGTGCCCGAGGAATATGTCGGCTCGGTAATGGAAAGGCTTGGCTCCCGCAAGGCCGAAATAAAAAATATGGGTACGCGCGAGGGAGGCTCATCCCACCTTGAATTTCTTATTCCGGCAAGGGGATTGCTCGGATACCGTTCACAATTCCTTACCGATACAAACGGCAACGGCATAATGAACCATGTTTTTGACAGCTATCAGCCTTACAAGGGCGATATTGAACAGCGTTCAACAGGCTCTATTATCGCTCACGAAACGGGCGAGGCTACCGGATACGGTCTTTTCAATACCCAAAGCAGGGGAAGGCTGTTTATAGGTCCGGGCACTCCCGTTTACGAGGGTATGATTGTCGGCGAGAATCCCAAAAACGAGGATATTGTCTGCAATGTATGCAAGAAAAAGCAGATGACAAATACCCGCGCCGCCGGTTCTGACGACGCATTGAGGCTTGTTCCTCACACCGTTTTAAGTCTTGAACAGTCGCTTGAGTTCATTAAAGAGGACGAGCTTGTGGAAATCACGCCTAATCACATACGCCTGCGCAAGCGTATTCTTGATAAGGAACAGCGAATGAAGGCAGAGGCTAAAAAACGCTGATGCATTATATTATACTTGACTTGGAATGGGATAGCGCATATTCGGTAAAATATCATCGCTTTTTGAATCAGATACTGCAAATCGGAGCCGTTAAGCTTGATACGAATTTCAACATTATCGATACATTTGATGTTACGGTTAAATCCGCCTTTTCCAAAAAGGTGTCGGGCAGATTTTCGGCTCTTACCGGAATAACCACCGAAAAAATGCTGTCGGGTATTCTGTTTGACAGCGCCGTAGACCTTTACAACCGCTGGGCAGGCAGTGATACAGTCACTATGACCTGGAGCAATTCCGATCTTTTCACGATAATGGAAAACGAGGAATATCTGCTAAACGGCGGAAGACGGTTTTCAATAGAACGCTATATTGATTTACAGAAGTTTATTCAGGGTGAAATGCGGCTTGACGGCAGAGATGTTACAAATCAGGTATCGTTAGCGGCCGCCGCCGAAATTTTCGGTGTGGAGACCGACGGGTTCGATTTGCACACCGCTAAGGATGACAGCCTTGTATGTGTTGAGCTTTTAAAAAAGTGCTATAACAAGGAACGCTTTGAAGCGCTGGTAAAAAACACCTCTGATCCTGAATTTTACAAGCGGCTTAAATTTAAGCCGTATGCGATTTCCGATATTAAGGATAAGGATATCGACCCGAATAAGTTTGTGTTTTGCTGTGAAAAATGCGGTAATAAGGCAAAGCGTACAAGCAACTGGAAATACCAAAACAGATGGTTTACGGCAAATTTTGTTTGCCGCGAATGTAATAACAGGTTTAACGGACGCGTCAGCTTTAAAAAAACATACGATAATGTTATTGTTCGCCGCAAAATCTGTGATATTAAACCGAAAGCCGTGGTAAAGAAAGATGAAGTGCCGACTTTGTCCGAGGGCGTGTAACGCTGAAAGAACAGAAAATCAAAATATAAACGGATATTGCAAAATGCCTTTGCTGCCGCGCGCGGCAAGGGCTGCTTTGCATTTTTGGGAAGAGCCGTGCATAAGCGGAACTAAAGGCTCGGGTACCGTATTTTTCAGCGGCTGCTCGCTTTCCTGTGTATTTTGCCAGAATTATGAAATTTCCCACGACGGATTCGGCAAGACAGTAAGCATAAACCGTCTTTCTGAAATATTCCGTGAGCTTGAAGCGGCAGGCGCTCATAATATAAATCTTGTAAATCCAACCCACTATGTTTACGCAATAAAGCAGGCGCTTGATATATACAGACCTAAAATACCTATTGTCTATAATTCGGGCGGTTACGACCGCGCCGAAACGTTTAAAGAGCTTTACGGATATTTTGATATTTTTCTAATAGATTTAAAGTATTTAAGCACTGATAAAGCAAGGCTTTATTCGGGCGCCGCAGATTATCCCGAATTTGCAAAAGCTGCTGTCTTAGAGTGCTGCCGCCAGCAGCCTGAATGCGTGTTTGACAGCGACGGTATTATGCAAAAGGGCGTTATAGTGCGACATCTTATTTTGCCGCAGGGAACGGGCGAGGCGATTGCCGTATTTGACTGGGTAAGGGAAAATACTCCGAGCGCCTATTTCAGTATTATGAGTCAGTATGTACCGTGCGGCAGGGCGGAGGATTATCCTGTCATAAACCGACGGATAACCAAAAGGGAGTATGAAAAGGTGCTCAGTTATATCTGTGAGTCATCTTTTGAAAAGGTCTACTTTCAGCAGCGTACAAGCGCGGACGGACAGTATATACCTCCGTTTGATTTAAGCGGAATTTAACAAATAATTATTTAAAGGAGTTTTTATGACAGGCTGGCTTGTTGTAAACTGTTTTATAGACAGTAAAAAATTTACTGAAATTTATTGCCTGCTTTTAAACGCGGCGAAAGAAAAGGGAATAAACCTTATATTAAAGAAAACCGACGAGCTTGTTTACGAGGTAAGCGGCGGATTGAAAGGTATCACACCGCCCGATTTTGCAATTTTTTGGGATAAGGATATATATCTTGCAAAACAGCTTGAAAACCTTGGAATAAGGCTTTTTAACAGCGCGTCTTCTATAGAGCTTTGCGATAATAAGGCGCTAACGGCATTAAGACTTGCAAAATTCGGTATTTCTTCACCCAAAACGGTTATAGCGCCCAAAAC